>NZ_VOOS01000001.1:600000-872592 GCF_007993035.1 Vicingus serpentipes | reverse complement strand
ATCAACAGGAAGTGGAACGATAACATGGTATGATACAGATGGAATAACAGTGATAGGAACAGGAAGTCCATTTGATGCTACTTCGTATGTTTCAGCAACAGGAACTTATACGTTCTATGTAAATGAAGAGAATGGAAGTAATTGTGATGGAACATTAACTTCAGTGGTTGTTGTAGTAGGAGGAGTTACAGCATCAATAGGAGCTAATCCAAGCACAGGATTTGTACCATTAGATGTAGTGTTTACAAATGGAAGTACAACAGGGGCAGGTATAACTTATACGTGGGACTTTGGAGATGGAACAGGAGATAATGCTTTTGAACCATCACATACTTACACGGATATCAATAGTTTTGTAGCCACATTAACAGTAACAGATGCTGCAAATTGTTCGGCGTTAGCAACAGTAACGATAGAAGTAATGGGTGAGTCATCTATATTAATACCAAATGTGTTTACTCCAAACAATGATGGAAGTAACGATGTGTTTACAGTTTCAGGTACAAATCTTGAAGAAGTAAAAGGGGAGATATTTAATAGATGGGGACAAAAGATGTTTGAGTGGGATAATGTGAAGGGGTATTGGGATGGAAGAACATTAAGTGGTTCAGAAGCACCAGATGGGACATACTTCTACATCATAAATGCAAAAGGCTTAGATGGAGAAGAATATTTCAAAAAAGGTGGCTTTAGTTTAATAAGATAAAACCTAAAAAACATCACTAAAAAGGGAGCGATAGCCATCGCTCCCTTTTTGATGGTTAATAAAATTGTGAATAAATCTTGTGTAAGGGTAAAAAAAAGTAATAAAAAAAAACCCGAAGGGTTGTATATATAAAATATTAATGTAAATTTGCACTCCCTTTTTTAGGGGTGAATATGTTTTTTAATTAAGTAAACTATGCCAACAATACAGCAATTAGTAAGAAAAGGAAGAACTAAATTAGTAAAGACAAGCAAGTCTGCTGCTTTAGATTCTTGTCCACAGAGAAGAGGGGTTTGTATAAGAGTTTATACAACTACACCAAAAAAACCTAACTCAGCAATGAGAAAAGTAGCTAGGGTAAGATTAACTAATGGAAATGAAGTGAATGCTTATATTCCAGGAGAAGGTCATAACTTACAAGAGCACTCGATCGTATTAGTGAGAGGTGGTAGAGTAAAAGATTTACCAGGTGTTAAATACCATGTAGTTAGAGGAGCTTTAGATACTGCTGGTGTTGATGGTAGAACACAAAGAAGATCTAAGTACGGAACTAAACGTCCAAAACAAAAATAATTCCTAAATAAGGACTAGTATTATGAGAAAATCAAGAGCTAAAAAAAGAGTATTACTTCCGGATCCGAAGTTTAATAATAAAAAAATCACTCAATTTGTAAATAATTTAATGCTTGACGGAAAGAAGAGTGTTGCTTTTACAGTTTTTTATGACGCGCTAGATATAGTTGATCAAAAAATTGAAGAAGAAAATTGTGTTGATGTATGGCAAAAAGCTGTAGATAATATTACGCCGGGTGTTGAAGTGAGAAGTAGAAGAATTGGAGGGGCAACGTTCCAAATTCCACAGCCAATTCGTGATGATAGAAAAGTGTCGATGGCAGTTAAATGGATGATTGCTTACGCTAGAAAAAGAAATGAGAAAACTATGGCTCAAAGATTGGCTGGTGAGATCATGGCTGCTTATAAAGAAGAAGGTGCTTCATTCAAGAAGAAAGAAGATACACATAGAATGGCTGAAGCAAATAAAGCTTTCTCTCATTTTAGATTTTAATTAGATTACTTTTAATATTCCCATATAATGGCAAGAAGAGATTTAAAATTTACAAGAAACATAGGAATTGCTGCTCATATTGATGCTGGTAAAACAACAACAACTGAGCGTATTTTATATTATGGTGGAGTTAGTCATAAAATTGGCGAGGTGCATGATGGTGCTGCGACAATGGACTGGATGGAGCAAGAGCAAGAAAGAGGTATTACAATTACTTCTGCTGCAACTACTTTAACATGGCCTTACCGTGGTCAAGATTATCACGTAAACATTATTGATACTCCGGGTCACGTTGATTTTACTGTAGAAGTAAATAGATCATTGAGAGTGTTGGATGGTTTAGTGTTCTTGTTTAGTGCTGTTGATGGTGTTGAGCCTCAATCGGAAACTAACTGGAGATTAGCTAATAATTATAATGTTCCTAGAATAGGTTTTGTAAATAAAATGGATAGACAAGGAGCTGACTTCTTAAACGTGTGTAAGCAAGTTAAAGAGATGTTAGGTAGCCATGCTTTGCCATTGCAGTTAAATATTGGTGCAGAAGATGATTTTAAAGGAGTTGTAGATTTAATTAACTTTAGAGGAATCACTTGGAATGAAGAAGATCAAGGGATGACTTTTCAAGAAATTGAAATTCCAGCAGATATTATTGATGAAGCAAGAGAATTAAGAGGACAACTTCTTGAAGCT
This sequence comes from Vicingus serpentipes, assembly GCF_007993035.1. Lineage (NCBI taxonomy): Bacteria > Pseudomonadati > Bacteroidota > Flavobacteriia > Flavobacteriales > Vicingaceae > Vicingus > Vicingus serpentipes. Next base: position 870,130 of record NZ_VOOS01000001.1, on the reverse strand, counting down.
GTTGCTGAATTTGACGAGTCTTTAATGGAAAAGTATTTTGAAGATGAAAACTCATTAACAGAAAGAGAGATATTAGATGCATTAAGAGAAGCTACTATTAGTGGTAAAGTTGTACCAATGATGTGTGGATCTGCGTTTAAAAATAAAGGGGTTCAAGCTATGCTTGATATGGTAATGGAGATTTTACCTTCTCCTCTAGATGTTGAAGCTATTGATGGTACAAATCCAAAAACTGAAGAGCCAGCATCTCGTAAGCCATCATTTGATGAGCCTTTTGCCGCTTTAGCTTTTAAAATTGCAACAGATCCTTTTGTAGGTCGTTTATGTTTTACAAGAGCATATTCAGGTAATTTACCTGCAGGTTCTTATGTTTTAAATACTCGTTCAGGGAATAAAGAGCGTATTTCTAGAATTTTCCAAATGCATGCTAATAAGCAAAATCAAATTGATGAATTATCATGTGGAGATATCGCAGCTTTAGTCGGATTTAAAGATATTAAAACTGGTGATACATTATGTGATGAAAAACATCCTATCGTATTAGAATCTATGGATTTCCCAGATCCAGTTATTGGTATTGCAATTGAGCCTAAAACTCAATCAGATGTTGATAAGATGGGTATGGCTTTAGCTAAATTAACTGAAGAAGATCCAACGTTAACGATCTATACTGATGAAGATTCAGGTCAAACTGTTTTGAGTGGTATGGGTGAGTTACACTTAGATATTATTATCGATAGATTAAAAAGAGAATTCAAAGTTGAAATTAACCAAGGAGAACCACAAGTAAATTATAAAGAAGCAATTACTGGTTCGGTTACACATAGAGAGGTTTATAAGAAACAATCCGGTGGGCGTGGTAAATTTGCTGATATTCAAGTTACAATTGAAGCTGTTGAAGATACAACTAAAGAAGGCTTAGAATTTGTTAACGAAATAAAAGGTGGTAATATTCCTAGAGAATTCGTTCCTTCAGTTGAGAAAGGATTCAAAGAAGCAATGAAAAATGGTCCATTAGCTGGATTCTCTATTGATAGTTTAAAAGTAACTTTATTTGATGGGTCTTTCCATGCTGTCGATTCAGATCAATTATCATTTGAATTAGCTGCTAAAATGGCTTTCAGAAATGCATTGCCACAAGCTAATCCAGTAATACTTGAACCAATAATGAAGATTGAGGTTGTTACTCCAGAAGAAAACATGGGTGACATAGTAGGAGATTTAAATAGAAGAAGAGGGCAAGTAGAAGGTATGGATGATAAACACGGATCTAAAGTTGTTAAAGCTAAAGTTCCTTTATCTGAAATGTTTGGATATGTTACTTCTTTAAGAACAATGTCTTCAGGTAGAGCAACATCATCTATGGAATTTTCTCACTATGCAGAATGTCCAAAAAATATTGCTGATGCAGTAATTTCAAAAGCTAAAGGAAAAGTAGAAGCTTAATATATATATAAGAATGAGCCAAAAAATTAGAATAAAACTAAAATCTTACGATTTCAATTTAGTTGATAGATCAGCTGAAAAAATTGTAAAAACTGTTAAAAGTACAGGTGCTGTAGTAAGTGGTCCAATACCATTGCCAACTCACAAAAGAATTTTCACAGTATTAAGATCTCCACACGTAAACAAAAAATCAAGAGAGCAATTTCAATTATCTGCTTATAAAAGATTAATTGATATTTACAGTTCAACATCAAAAACTGTAGATGCTTTAATGAAATTAGAGTTGCCAAGTGGTGTAGATGTAGAAATTAAAGTATAATAATTAAACTAGAATAAAATGCCAGGATTGATTGGGAAAAAAATAGGTATGACTAGTGTTTTTAGTGCCGATGGTAAAAATATACCATGCACAGTTATAGAAGCTGGTCCTTGTGTTGTAACACAAGTCAAAAAGGTTGATACCGATGGTTATGAAGCTGTTCAGTTAGGATTTGGAGAAAAAAGAGAAAATATTACTCCAAAACCATTACAAGGACATTTCAAAAAAGCTGGAACTACAGCAAAAAGAAAATTAGTTGAATTTCAAGGTTTCGAAGATAAAAATCTTGGAGATGTTATTGGAGTTGATATTTTTGAAGAAGGGGAATGGATTGATGTTGTTGGAACTTCAAAAGGTAAAGGTTTCCAAGGTGTTGTAAAACGTCATGGATTTAGAGGTGTAGGTGATGCAACTCACGGTCAACATAATAGACTTAGAGCTCCTGGATCTTTAGGTGCTGGTTCTACTCCTTCTAAAGTTATGAAAGGAATGAAAATGGCTGGTAGAATGGGTAACGATAGAGTTAAGATGGAAAACCTACAAGTGATAAAAGTTTATACAGATAAGAACTTAATCGTAGTTAAAGGATCTGTTCCTGGTGCTAAAGGTTCGTATGTTTTAATCGAGAAATAATCAGGAGGAGATATTATGGAATTAGTTGTAAAAAATATAAACGGAAAAGATACTAAATCAAAGGCATCTTTATCTGACGCTATCTTTGCTATAGAACCAAATGATCATGCGATTTACTTAGATGTTAAACAATATTTAGCAAATCAAAGACAAGGTACTCATAAAGCTAAAGAAAGAGGCGAGATTGCAGGAAGTACAAGAAAGATTAAAAAACAAAAAGGTACTGGAGGAGCAAGAGCTGGTAGTATTAAGTCAGGTACTCGAGTAGGTGGTGGTAGAATTTTTGGACCAAAACCTAGAGATTATGAGTTTAAATTAAATATTAAACAAAAAAGATTAGCTCGTAAATCTGCTTTAACTTATAAGGCTAAAGATGGTGCTATCATTGTCTTAGAAGACTTTACTTTTGACTCGCCGCAGACTAAAAAATTCACGGAATTATTAGGTAATTTAGAAGTTTTGAATAAAAAATCACTTTTAGTGCTTTCTGAACCAAATAAAAATGTATATTTGTCGTCCCGAAATTTGAAGGGTACGAAAGTAGTAACGGCTTCGGAAATAAATACTTACGATTTAATGAATGCAACAAGTATTATTTTAGCTGAAAGCTCTGTGAAAACGATAGAAACGATTTTAAGTAAATAAAATGAGTATAATAATAAAACCTGTTGTAACCGAAAAAATGACGGCTCAAACTGAAAAGTTAAACCGTTATGGTTTTGTGGTTGACCATAAAGCTAACAAGGTTCAAATTAAAAAAGCTGTAGAAGGAATGTATAGTGTGACTGTTGAGTCAGTTAATACTATGGTTTATGCAGGAAAATCTAAATCAAGATTCACTAAAGCAGGATTAATTTCTGGAAGAACTAATAGGTTCAAGAAAGCGATTATAACTGTTGCAGAAGGAGATGTGATAGATTTCTACAGCAATATTTAAATTTTTTATTAACCTATACGGGGGCTCCAACCCTCTTAAGATATAAACAAAAATGGCAGTAAGAAAATTAAGACCCATTACCCCTGGGCAAAGACATAAAATTGTTAATACTTTTGATGAAGTATCTTCAGCTAAACCTGAGAAAAGTTTAGTTGCTGGAAAATCTAAATCAGGAGGTAGAAACAATACTGGAAAAATGACCATGCGTTATATTGGTGGTGGTCATAAGAAAAAGTACAGAGATATAGATTTCAAAAGAGACAAGGAAGGAATCCCTGGAATTGTTAAATCAATTGAATACGATCCAAATAGAACCGCAAGAATTGCATTAGTTTTTTATAAAGATGGAGAAAAAAGATATATTCTTGCTCCAAATGGTTTAGTTGTTGGTCAAGAAATTATGGCTGGCAAAGGAGCTAATCCTGATGTTGGAAACTCTTTATATTTAAGTGAAATTCCTTTAGGTACTGTAATTCATAATGTTGAATTAAAACCAAATCAAGGTGCTAAAATGGCACGTAGTGCTGGTGCTTATGCTCAATTAACAGCAAAAGATGGTGCATATGTAGTTGTTAAATTACCTTCTGGAGAAACTAGATTGATTTTATCAACATGTAAAGCAACTATTGGAGCTGTTTCTAATTCTGAACATATGTTAGAAAGATCAGGTAAAGCTGGTCGTAGTAGATGGTTAGGAAGAAGACCAAGAGTTAGAGGAGTTGTTATGAATCCTGTCGATCACCCAATGGGTGGAGGTGAAGGAAGAAATTCTGGACAACATCCAAGATCTAGAAAAGGTCTTCCAGCTAAAGGTTACAAAACTCGTGCTAAAAAGAAAAGTTCAAGTAAATATATTATTGAAGGTAGAAAGAAATAATAAGATATGAGTCGTTCATTAAAAAAACCACCGTTTATACATTATAAATTACAGATGAGAGTTGACGAAGCTCAACAGTCAGGAAAAAAATCTGTAATTAAAACTTGGTCAAGAGCATCTATGATAACACCTGATTTTGTTGGGTTAACAATAGCTGTTCACAACGGAAATAAATTTATTCCTGTTTATGTTACTGAAAATATGGTAGGTCATAAATTAGGTGAGTTTTCACCAACTAGAACTTTTAGAGGTCACGGTGGAAATAAAAAAGATAAAGGTAGAAGATAAAAAGATATACTATGGGTGCTAGAAAAAGAAATAAAGCAGAACAGTTAAAAGAAGCAAAAAAGACAAATAGTTTTGCTAAACTTAATGACTGTCCAACTTCTCCAAGAAAGATGAGAAAAGTTGCTGACATGGTTAGAGGTCAAGAGGTATTTAAAGCTTTAGCGATTTTGAAGTTTAGTCCTCAAGATGCAGCTAGAAGATTAGAGAAATTATTAAGATCTGCTATTGCTAACTGGGAAGCTAAAAATGAAGGCTCAAGACCTGAAGATAATAACTTAGTAGTTAAAGAAATAATGGTTGATAGTGCAAGAATGTTGAAAAGAATTCAACCTGCACCTCAAGGTAGAGCTCATAGAGTTAGAAAAAGATCAAATCACGTTACGTTAATAGTTGACAGTAAAAAAGTAGAAGCATAATGGGACAAAAAGTAAATCCAATAGCAAATAGATTAGGAATCATTAGAGGATGGGATTCAAACTGGTTCGGTGGTAATAAATATGCCGACAAAATTGTTGAAGACTATAAGATTAGAGAATATTTAATGGCTCGTTTGCAAAAAGCAAGTGTTTCTAAAATTATTATCGAAAGAACTCTAAAAGTTATTACTGTTACTGTAAACTCTTCTAGACCTGGTATTATTATCGGTAAAGGTGGTAAAGATGTTGACATGTTGCGTGAAGAGTTAAAGAAGATTACTAAAAAAGATGTTCAAATTAACATCTTCGAAATAAAAAGACCTGAATTAGATGCTAAATTAGTTGCTGATAGTGTAGCTAAGCAAATTGAAGGTAGAGTTTCTTTTAGAAGAGCTGCTAAGATGGCTGTTGCATCATCGATGAGAATGGGTGCTGAAGGTATTAAGGTTCAAGTTTCTGGAAGATTAGGCGGTGCTGAGATGGCTAGAACAGAAGGTTATAAAGATGGTAGAATTCCATTGCATACTTTTAGAGCTGATATTGATTATGCTTTAACTGAAGCACATACAACATATGGTCGTATTGGAGTTAAAGTATGGATATGTAAAGGTGAGGTTTACGGTAAAAGAGATTTATCTCCAAACGTAGGTCAAGGAAAACCTAAATCAGGAGGAGCTGCTGGAAATGACAAGAAGTTTAGAGGTGGAGCTAAAAGAAGAAACAATAAATAGTAGAATAGCAAGATAAAATTAATATACGATGTTACAACCTAAAAGAACGAAGTTTAGAAAAATGCAGAAAGGGCGTATGAAAGGTAACGCTCAAAGAGGAAATCAAATTGCATTTGGATCGTTTGCGATAAAAACATTAGAAGAGTGTTGGCTAACCGCTCGTCAAATTGAAGCAGCAAGGATTGCTGTAACAAGATACATGAAAAGAGAAGGTCAAATTTGGATTAGAGTATTTCCAGATAAGCCTGTAACAAAAAAGCCAGCAGAGGTAAGGATGGGTAAAGGTAAAGGTAATCCTGAGTTATGGGTTGCTCCTATCAGACCTGGAAAAATTATTTTTGAAGCAGAAGGTGTACCATTAGAAGTTGCAAAAGAAGCTTTAAGATTAGCAGCTCAAAAATTACCAGTTAAAACAAAATTTGTTATCAGAAGAGACTACGTAGAATAAATAATACAAAATGAAGCAAGTAGATATAAAAGACCTTTCAGTTGACGATTTAACTGAAAAATTACAAGAACAAAAAAGTATTTTAGCGAAACTAAAATTAGGGCATGCTGTTTCTCCATTGGAAAATCCTGCTCAAATTAAGCAAGTTAGAAGAACAGTAGCTAGAATTAACACAGAACTTGGAAAAAGAGCGCTTCAAGCATAAATAGATACTTAAGATGGAAAATAGAAACTTAAGAAAAGAAAGAGTAGGTTTAGTAGTTAGTAACAAAATGGATAAATCCATTGTTATTACAGTAGAAAGGAAAGTAAAACACCCTATCTATGGTAAGTTTGTGAAGGCAACTTCTAAATTTATGGCTCATGATGAGAAAAATGACTGTAACATAGGTGATACAGTTAAAATCATGGAAATTCGTCCAATGAGTAAAAACAAATGTTGGAGATTAGTTGAAATTATTGAAAGAGCTAAATAATTATGATACAGCAAGAAAGTAGATTATCAGTAGCTGATAACAGTGGAGCAAAAGAAGTACTTTGTATAAAAGTATTAGGTGGATCTAAAAGAAGATATGCTTCTATTGGAGATACAATTGTAGTAACTGTTAAGCACGCAATGCCAGCAGGCAACGTAAAAAAAGGAGCAGTAGCTAAAGCTGTTGTTGTTAGAACAAAGAAAGAAATTAGAAGACCAGATGGTTCTTATATAAGATTCGATGATAATGCTGCGGTATTATTAAATGCAACAGGTGAAATGAGAGGTACTCGTATTTTTGGCCCTGTAGCAAGAGAATTACGTGAAAAAGAATTTATGAAAATTGTTTCGTTAGCACCAGAGGTACTATAAAAACAAATTAAAGAAACATTTTAGTTATGGCTAAATTACACATAAAGAAAGGTGACACTGTAAGAGTTATTGCAGGAGAGTCTAAAGGTGCAGAAGGTACTGTTAGAAAAGTTTTTACTGAAAAAAACAGAGCTATCGTAGAAGGTGATGATATTAAAAAAATGTCAAAACACACTAAACCAAACGCTGCTAATCCTCAAGGAGGAATAGTTCATGAGGAAGCACCTATACATATTTCTAACTTAATGGTTATTGATGGCAAAGGAAATGCTACAAGAACTGGAAGAAAGTTAGATGATTCAGGAAAAAAAGTACGTTATTCTAAAAAGTCAGGGGAGGTTATTGTATAATGAGTTACGCGCCTAGATTAAAAAAACAGTATAAAGAAGAAATAGTTTCTTCTTTAAAAGAAAAGTTTAGTTATACATCTGTAATGCAGGTTCCTAAACTTCAGAAGATATGTTTAAACCAAGGAGTTGGTGATGCAGTATCTGATAAAAGATTAATTGAATCAGCTGTAGAAGAAATGACTATTATTTCAGGTCAAAAAGCTAACGCAACTTATTCTAAAAAGGATATATCTAACTTTAAATTGAGAAAAGGTATGCCAATTGGAGCAAGAGTTACTTTAAGAGGAGATAAGATGTATGAATTCTTAGATAGATTGATTTCAGTTTCTTTACCTAGAACTAGAGATTTTAGAGGTATTGAAAATAAAGGATTTGATGGACAAGGTAATTATACTCTAGGGATTAAAGAGCAAATTATTTTTCCTGAGATTGATATTGATAAGATCAAAAATGTAACTGGTATGGATATTACTTTCGTTACATCGGCTAAGACAAATGAAGAAGGATTAGCTTTATTAACAGAATTTGGTTTACCATTTAAGAAAAAACAATAAGACATGGCTAAAGAATCAATGAAAGCGAGAGAGCGCAAAAGAGAAGCAATGGTAGAAAAGTACGCTGATAAAAGAGCTGCTTTAAAAGCTGCTGGTGATTGGGATGCTCTACAGAAATTACCAAAAAACTCTTCTAAAGTTAGATTACATAATAGATGTAAATTAACTGGTAGACCAAGAGGTTACATGAGACAATTTGGTATATCTCGTGTTACATTTAGAGAAATGGCTTCAGCTGGTTTGATTCCTGGAATCAAGAAAGCAAGTTGGTAAAAAAGAAATAATTATTTAAAAAAGGATTAAAAATGACAGATCCAATAGCAGATTACTTAACAAGAGTTAGAAACGCTGTAAGTGCAAAACATAGAATAGTAGATATTCCTGCATCAAACATTAAGAAAGAAATTACTAAAATTTTGTTTGATAAAGGTTACATCTTAAACTACAAATTTGAAGACGATACTGTTCAAGGTAATATTAAAATTGCTTTGAAATATCATCCACAATCTAAGGTTTCAGCTATCACAAGTTTAAAGAGAGCGAGTAAGCCTGGTTTAAGAAAGTATGCAAGTTCATCAACTATGCCAAGAGTAATAAATGGTTTAGGTGTTGCAATTGTATCTACTTCAAAAGGTGTTATGACTGATAAAGAAGCTAGAAGAGAGAATGTAGGTGGTGAAGTATTATGTTATGTTTATTAATTAAGAAAGATATAGAGTTATGTCAAGAATAGGAAATGCACCAATAACAATACCTCAAGGAGTTGAAGTTAAAGTTGAAAATGGTTTGGTTACTGTAAAAGGGCCAAAAGGAGAATTAACTCAACAAGTTGACGAAGCTATTACTGTTGAAGTAGAAGGTAGTGAAATTAATGTTAAAAGACACACTGAGGAAATTCCTCACAAGGCAAAACATGGTTTGTACAGGTCTTTAATTAATAATATGGTGGTTGGAGTATCTGAAGGATATAAAACAGTACAAGAGCTTGTAGGTGTTGGTTATAGAGCAACTAATCAAGGACAAAATTTAGAATTGTCTTTAGGATTCTCACACAATATTGTTTTTCAATTACCTAATGAAATTAAGGTAACAACTGAATCAGAAAGAGGTAAAAACCCTAAAGTAATTTTAGAATCACATGACAAACAATTGATTGGACATGTTGCAGCTAAAATCAGATCAATGAGAAAACCTGAACCATATAAAGGTAAAGGTATTAAGTTCGCTGGTGAGCAATTAAGAAGAAAAGCAGGAAAATCTGCATCTAAATAAATAATTATCATAATAAAGATATTATGGCACTGAGTAAAAAAGATAGAAGATTAAGAATTAAGCGAAGAATTAGAAAGATTGTTTCTGGTACTGCTAGTCAACCAAGATTATCAGTTTATAGAAGTAATAAAGAAATTTATGCTCAAATAATTAATGATGAAAATGGAGTGACTTTGGTTGCTGCATCATCGATAGAAAAGGATGTAAAAGCTAAAGGGAATAAAACCGAAATAGCTTCAATAGTTGGTAAAGCAATTGCTGAAAAAGCTGTAAAAGCTGGTATTGATAAAGTTGCCTTTGATAGAGGTGGATATTTATACCACGGTAGAGTTAAAGCATTAGCAGAAGCTGCACGTGAAGGTGGGTTAAAATTCTAAATTTGATATAATTAGAGATATGGCAAATACAAATGCAAAAAAAGTTAGATCAACTGAAACTGAATTAAAAGATAAATTAGTTGCGATTAACAGAGTAACTAAAGTTACTAAAGGTGGTAGAAATTTCAGTTTTTCTGCAATAGTTGTTGTAGGTGACGAAAAAAATATTGTTGGTCACGGTTTAGGTAAAGCTAACGAGGTAACTGAAGCAATTACAAAAGGTATTGATTCAGCTAAGAAAAACTTGATAAGTGTACCTGTTATTAATGGAACTATTCCTCACGAACAAAATGGTAAGTTTGGTGGAGCTAGAGTTTTTATGAGACCTGCTTCTCATGGTACAGGTGTTATTGCTGGTGGTGCTATGCGTGCTGTTTTTGAAAGCGTTGGTATTACTGATGTTTTAGCAAAATCAAAAGGTTCTTCAAATCCTCACAATGTTGTTAAAGCTACATTAAATGCTCTTGAGCAATTAAGGGATGCTTATACAATTGCTGATCATAGAGGTGTGGAATTAAACAAAGTATTTAACGGATAGTATAACATTTTTAAAATGGCAATAGTTAGAATAAAACAAGTTAAAAGTCAAATCAATAGACCTGCGCGTCAAAAAAAGACTTTAATAGCTTTAGGTTTAAGAAAAATGAACCAAGTTGTTGAGCATAACGCAACTCCTCAGATTATGGGGATGATTGACAAGGTTCAACATTTATTAGAAGTAGAACAAGTAAAATAATTTTAAATAATTTATACAATGGACTTATCAAATTTACAACCTGCGGAGGGTTCAACAAAACAGCGTAAGCGAGTAGGACGTGGTCAAGGATCTGGAAGAGGTGGAACTTCTACTAGAGGACATAAAGGGGCCAAGTCTAGATCTGGGTATTCTCGTAAAATAGGATTTGAAGGTGGTCAAATGCCACTTCAAAGAAGAGTTCCTAAATTCGGTTTTACAAATATTAACCGTGTTGAATATAAAGGGATTAACCTAGATACTATTCAGGAATTAGTTGAAAAAACTAGTGCAACAGAAATCACTTTTGAATTATTAAAAGATAACGGATTAGTTTCAAGAAACGATTTAGTTAAGATTTTAGGAAGAGGTGAATTAAAAGCTAAATTAAATGTAACAGTTCATGCTTTTTCAGCATCAGCTAAAGCAGCAATAGAAGCTCAAGGCGGAGCTGCAAACACATTATAATATTATAATGAAGAAATTTTTAGAAACCATAAAAAACATTTGGAGTATTGAAGATTTGAGAGCTCGAATCATTACTACTCTAGGTCTTTTGTTAGTATATAGATTAGGTTCTTACGTAGTGCTACCTGGTGTAGACTCTACAATGTTAGAAGCTGCTAATGCTAATAATTCAGGTGGAGGTTTATTAGACTTAATTAATATTTTTGCTGGAGGAGCATTTTCTAGAGCATCAATTTTTGCTTTAGGTATTATGCCTTACATCTCTGCTTCGATTGTAATACAGTTATTAGGAATGGCTATTCCTTATTTTCAACGTTTACAAAAAGAAGGAGAAAGTGGAAGAAGAAAAATTAATCAAATTACTCGTTTCTTAACAATCATCATTACAGCTTTTCAAGCACCAGGTTACATTGCTTCTCAAATTACTACGCATCAAGGAGTTGTTCCTAATGATGGTCCAATGTGGTGGTTTTCTACTGTATTGTTACTTATTACTGGGACGATGTTTGTTATGTGGATTGGAGAAAGAATTACTGAAAAAGGAATTGGAAATGGAATTTCTTTATTAATTATGATTGGTATAGTTGCAAACTTACCTTCAGCATTTGTATTCGAAATTGCATCTAGATTTGGTATCGGTGGTGTTGGTGGTCCAATTGTATTATTAATTGAAGTTGCTCTTCTATTATTTGTTGTAGTACTTTCTATTTTATTAGTACAAGGAACTAGAAGAATACCTGTTCAATATGCTAAAAGAATTGTTGGGAATAAACAATATGGTGGTGTAAGACAATATATTCCATTGAAGGTAAATGCTGCTGGTGTGATGCCGATCATATTTGCCCAAGCAATTATGTTTATTCCATTAACTTTAGCTGGTTTTGGCGAAGGAGGAGTTACTTCTTGGTTTGTTACTACTTTTAGTAATCCGAATAGTTTTGCTTATAATTTAACATTTGCTTTAATGATTATTGCTTTTACATACTTTTATACGGCTGTAACAGTAAATCCTAATCAAATGGCAGATGAAATGAAAAGAAATGGAGGATTTGTACCAGGTATAAAGCCAGGTAAGAAAACAGCTGAATTTATTGATAATGTAATGTCTAGAATTACTTTACCTGGATCTATATTTTTAGCATTAGTTGCAATTTTGCCTGCTTTTGCTATGTTAGGAGGTGTAAATCAAGCATTCGCATATTTTTATGGAGGTACATCTCTTTTAATTATGGTGGGTGTAATATTAGATACTTTACAACAAATTGAGAGTCACTTATTGATGCGTCATTACGATGGATTAATGAAAACAGGAAAGATCAAAGGAAGATCGAGTACTGGAATGGGAATGGCAGGATAATTTACTTGTATTATGAGTAAGATTATTTATAAGACGGATGAGGAGATTGAATTAATTAGACAGAGTTCTTTGCTTGTTGGAAAAACTTTAGCAGAAGTTGCTAAGATAGTTAAACCAGGTGTTACTACGCTTCAGATGGATAAAATCGCTGAAGAATTTATTAGAGACAATGGTGCTATTCCTGGATTTAAAGGAATGTACGATTTTCCTAATACGTTATGTACATCTCTTAATGAAGCTGTAGTTCATGGAATACCTAATAATAAACCATTGCAAGATGGAGATATTATTTCAGTAGATTGTGGAGTATTGATGAATGATTTTTATGGTGATGTTGCTTATACATTTGAAGTAGGTAATGTTAACCCAGAGGTTAAAAAACTATTAGAGGTAACTAAAGAATGTTTAAGAAGAGCTATTGAAGTAGCAATTGCTGGTAACAGAATTGGTGATATTGGATATGCTGTTCAGAGTTATGCAGAAGAAAATGGATATGGTGTTGTAAGAGAGTTAGTAGGTCATGGTTTAGGAAAGAACTTACATGAAGCACCTGAAGTTCCAAATTATGGTAGAAGAGGAAATGGATTAACATTAAAAGAAGGGATGGTTATTGCAATTGAACCTATGATTAATATGGGGGTTAAAAATGTGATACAAGATAAAGATGGATGGACTATTGTAACAAAAGATAGAAAACCATCTGCACATTTTGAACACGATATTGCAATTAGAAAAGGAAAAGCTGAAGTTTTATCAACGCATGAGTTTATAGAAGAAGTATTAAAAAATAAAAATTAAATGGCAAAACAAGCATCTATAGAGCAAGATGGAACGATAATAGAAGCATTGAGTAATGCAATGTTTAGGGTAGAATTAGAAAACGGGCATGTAATTACAGCTCATATTTCTGGAAAGATGAGGATGCACTATATAAGAATTTTGCCAGGAGATAAAGTAAAAGTTGAGATGTCCCCTTACGATTTAACAAAAGGGAGAATATCTTTTAGGTATAAGTAAATAAATTGCCAACAGGTAAAAAAAATTGAAAGATGAAAGTAAGAGCATCAGTTAAAAAAAGAAGTGCTGACTGTAAGATAGTTAGACGTAAAGGACGTTTATACGTTATTAATAAAAAGAACCCTAAGTTTAAACAAAGACAAGGATAATATATAACTAGTTATTATGGCAAGAATTGCAGGTATAGATTTACCAAAAAACAAAAGAGGCGTAATAGGTCTTACATACATATTTGGTATTGGAAGGTCTTCGGCTACAAAGATATTAAATCAAGCTGGTATTGATGAAAATAAAAAAGTTCAAGACTGGGATGATGATGATTTAGGTAAAATCAGACAGATTTTAACTGATGAGTTTAAAATTGAAGGAGCTTTAAGATCTGAAGTTCAATTAAACATTAAACGTTTAATGGATATAGGTTGTCAAAGAGGAATTCGCCATAGAGCAGGGTTGCCTTTAAGAGGTCAACGTACTAAAAATAACTCAAGAACTAGAAAAGGTAAAAAGAAAACTGTTGCAAATAAGAAAAAAGCAACTAAATAATAAATAAGCTTTATACAATGGCAAAAACAAACGTAAAGAAGAAAAAGAAGGTTAACGTAGAAGCTTACGGACAAGCTCACATTCATGCCTCTTTTAATAATATTATTATTAGTTTAACTAATAATAATGGCCAAGTTATTTCTTGGTCTTCTGCAGGTAAAATGGGATTTAGAGGTTCTAAAAAGAATACTCCTTATGCTGCTCAATTAGCAGCAGCAGATTGTTCTAAAGAAGCATACGAAAACGGATTAAGAAAAGTTAAAGTTTTTGTAAAAGGACCTGGAGCAGGTAGAGAATCAGCAATCAGAACAATTCACAATAGTGGAATTATTGTTACTGAAATTGTTGATACAACTCCACTTCCACACAATGGATGTCGTCCTCCAAAAAGAAGAAGAGTATAATCAATTAATATAAATCGAAAGGAATTTAAGTTATCGAAGGATACTGACCTTAATTCATAATTTTTCTTTCATAAATAATTTACAATGGCAAGATACACAGGTCCTAAGTCAAAAATCGCTAGAAAATTCAGAGAGCCTATTTTTGGCCCTGATAAAGCGTTAGAAAAAAAGAATTACCCTCCTGGACAACATGGTCCAAATAAAAGAAGAGGTAAGCAATCAGAATACGCTATTCAATTAGCTGAAAAACAAAAAGCAAAATATACTTACGGTATTTTAGAAAAACAATTTTCTAATTTATTTACTAAAGCATCTAGAGCTAAAGGTATAACAGGTGAAAATTTATTATCACTTTGTGAATCTCGTTTAGATAATGTTGTTTATCGTTTAGGTATTTCTCCATCAAGAAGAGGTGCTAGACAATTAGTAGGTCACAGACATATTACTGTTAATGGTAAATTAGTTAATATACCATCTTACGCAGTTAATGAAGGTGATGTAATTGGAGTTCGTGAAAAATCTAAATCTTTAGAAGCTATTTCATCTTCTTTATCAGCTAACCCTGTTAAAGTTGAATGGCTAGATTGGGATGCACACTTAATGACAGGTAGATTTATTAAATCTCCTGAAAGAGCACAAATTCCAGAGAATATTAAAGAACAATTAATAGTAGAGCTTTACTCTAAATAATTTTTAACAAAAAAAACTATGGCAATTTTAGATTTCCAAAAACCAGATAAAGTTATCATGATTAACTCTGACGATTTCTTCGGAACATTTGAGTTTCGTCCGTTAGAGCCTGGTTATGGTATTACAATAGGAAATGCTTTAAGAAGAGTATTATTAAATTCTCTTGAAGGTTTTGCTGTAACATCAGTAAAAATAGAAGGAGTAGATCATGAATTTTCTACTATAAAAGGTGTGGTTGAAGATGTTACTCAAATCATATTAAACTTAAAGCAAGTTAGATTTAAGCAACAAATAGAAGATACAGATAATGAAAAAGTTATTGTTACTGTTGGTGGTCAAGATAAATTGACTGCTGGGGATATCGGTAAATTTACATCTGGTTTTCAGGTATTGAATACTGATCATGTTATTTGTAACATGGAATCGTCTGTTAAACTACAGTTAGAAGTTACAATTTCTAAAGGTAGAGGTTATGTTCCTTCGGAAGATAATGTTTCAGGTGAATCATCAATTGGTGTTGTTGCAATTGATTCTATTCATACACCAATAAAAAATGTTAAGTACAATATTGAAAACTATAGAGTTGGTCAAAAAACAGATTACGAAAAATTAGTTTTTGAAATTACTACTGATGGTTCTATTCATCCTAAAGAAGCATTAAAAGAAGCGGCTAAGATTTTAATTCACCACTTCATGTTGTTTTCTGATGAAAGAATTACATTGGATACTGAAGAAAAATCTTCTGTAGAAGAATTTGATGAAGATTCATTGCACATGAGACAATTGTTAAAAACGAAATTAATTGATATGGATTTATCAGTTAGAGCGTTAAACTGTCTTAAAGCTGCAGATGTTGATACATTAGGAGATTTAGTTCAATTCAATAAAAACGATTTATTAAAATTCAGAAACTTTGGTAAAAAGTCTTTAACTGAGTTAGACGAATTAGTTGAAAACAAAGGATTAACATTCGGAATGAATGTTGCTGCTTACAAATTAGATAAGGAGTAAAGAAATGAGACACGGAAAGAAATTTAACCATTTAGGTAGACAAGCTGGTCACAGAAAAGCAATGCTTTCTAACATGGCTTGCTCATTAATAGAGCATAAAAAAATTAATACAACTGTTGCTAAAGCAAAAGCTTTAAAGAAATATGTTGAACCATTAATTACTAAATCTAAAACAGATTCTACTCACTCTAGAAGAGTTGTATTTAGTTACTTAAAACAAAAAGAAGCTGTTACTGAATTATTCAGAGACATTGCTGTTAAAGTAGCTGATAGACCAGGAGGATATACTAGAATTTTAAAGACTGGATTTAGACTTGGAGATAACGCTGAAATGTGTATGATTGAGTTAGTTGATTACAACGATAACATGTTGAAAGAAACTAAATCTAAATCTGGATCGAGAAGAAGAAGAGGTAGCGCTAAAAAAGCTACTACTGAAACTACTGCAGAAGTAGTTGAAGAAACTAAAGCAGAAGCTGCTCCAGAAAATAAAACTGAAACGAAAAAAGAAGAAGGAAACGAAGAGGAGAAAAAAGATTAAGATTTGAAGTTTAATTTTTAGATAATTAAAAAAGGATAAAGTATTTTTGCTTTATCCTTTTTTTTATGCAACAATATATCGTAATAACCTATGGAAAATACATCAAATAAAGCAATTTTATTATTAGAAGACGGGACTATTTTTGAAGGCAAAGCTGCTGGATTTATTGGAACTACAACTGGAGAAATATGCTTTAATACAGGTATGACTGGTTATCAAGAGATTTTTACTGATCCATCATATTACGGACAAATTTTAGTTGCAACGACTTCTCATATTGGTAATTATGGTGTTTCTGATAAGGAAGTAGAATCTGATCAAGTTAATATTTCTGGATTAGTTTGTAAAAAGTTTTCGGATATGTATTCGAGAGCTGCAGCAACATCTTCTTTACAAGAATATTTTGAGAGTCAAAAGATTGTAGCGATATCAGATGTAGATACACGTGCTTTAGTTCGTTATATTCGAGATAAAGGTGCAATGAATGCAATTATCTCTTCTGAAAACATGTCAATTGAAGAATTAAAAAGTCAATTGAAAGAAGTACCATCAATGGAAGGTTTAGAGCTTTCTTCTAAGGTTTGTACAAAAGATACTTATTATTATGGTGAAGAGAGTGCTTCAAATAAAGTTGCTGTATTAGATTTTGGAGTAAAGAAAAATATATTAAGATGTTTGGCTGAACGTGATTGTTATTTAAAAGTATTTCCAATGGATGCTACTTTTGAAGAAATTATGAGTTGGAATCCTGACGGATTTATGTTATCTAATGGACCTGGAGATCCTTCTGTTATGACTAAGCAAATAGCAACAGTGAAACAAATTTCAGCTGCAGGGTTACCTGTATTTGGTATTTGTTTAGGACATCAGATTTTGGCTTTATCTGCAGGTTTAACAACTTCTAAAATGTTTAATGGGCATAGAGGTTGTAATCATCCTGTAATAAATGTAGAAACAGGAAAAGGAGAGATTACTTCTCAAAATCACGGTTTTGTTGTAAATATGGATGCTGCAGAAAATGATAGTAATATAACTGTTACACATAAGCATCTTAATGATAATACACTTGCTGGTTTAAGGTTTAATGATAGAGCTGTATTTTCAGTTCAATATCACCCTGAAGCTTCACCAGGGCCTCACGATTCTAGATATTTGTTTGACAATTTTGTAGCAAATATTGTTAAAAGCAAGAGTAAAATTATTGCCTAAAAAGGTTCTTTTTTAATTATTAAATTCAAAAAACGATAATAATTTATCGTCAAACCCTTTTTTGTAAATTTGAAACATGGAAAAAGAGCAAGTAAAATGTTCGTTTTGTGGTCGTTCAAAAAACGAAGTTGATGTTATGATTGCCGGTGTAACTGGTCATATCTGTAATCATTGTATATCACAAGCACAAAATATTGTAAAAGAAGAGGTTTCTGGGAAATCAGCTAAGGATTTTGCAACGCAATTAAAGTTGCTTAAACCTAAAGAAATAAAAGCTTCTCTAGATGAATACGTGATTGGTCAAGATGATGCAAAGAAAGTTCTTTCTGTTGCTGTTTATAATCATTACAAAAGGTTAAGCCAAATTGGTATTGAAATCAAAGATGATATTGAGCTTGATAAATCGAATATTTTATTAGTTGGTGAAACTGGGACAGGAAAAACCTTGTTAGCCAAAACTATTGCAAAACAATTAAATGTTCCATTCTGCATTGCTGATGCTACAATTTTAACTGAAGCAGGATATGTAGGTGAGGATGTTGAAAGTATCCTATCAAGATTGTTACAAGCATCTGATTATGACGTTGAGGCTGCACAAAGAGGAATTGTTTTTATTGATGAAATTGATAAAATTGCTCGTAAAAGTGATAATGCCTCAATAACTAGAGATGTATCTGGAGAAGGAGTTCAACAAGCTTTATTAAAACTATTAGAAGGTTCGGTAGTAAATGTACCACCACAAGGAGGAAGAAAACACCCAGAACAAAAATTGATTGCTATTGAAACAAAAAACATTTTATTTATTTGCGGTGGTGCTTTTGATGGTATTACACGAAAAATAGCAAATAGATTGCAAACTCAAGCTATTGGTTTTAAGAAGAGTGATAGTGAAGTTTACGATGAAGATAATTTATTACAATACATTACTCCTCAAGATGTAAAATCGTTTGGTTTAATACCTGAATTGATTGGTCGTTTACCTATTCTTTCATACCTAAACCCATTAGATAGAACAGCATTAAGAAGAATTTTAACAGAGCCTAAGAACTCTATCATTAAACAATACATTCATTTATTTGAAATGGACGATGTTAAACTTTCGTTTGATAAAGCGGTACTCGATTTTATTGTAGATAAAGCAATAGAGTATAAATTGGGAGCAAGAGGATTGCGTTCTATTTGTGAAGCTATAATGTTAGACTTAATGTACGATTTACCTTCTGATGATAGCAAGAAAGAGTTTAAAATTACATTAAGCTATGCTGAAGAAATGTTTAAGAAAACGAAGTTGGAGAAATTGAAAGTGGCATAGTGATAAGAATATAGATTAAAAAGAAAAAAGCTAGACATTATCTAGCTTTTTTCTTTTTTTCTATTTCAGTAAACTTATTTTTTGCTTCATTTAAGAACTCATCATTATAGTTAATAACTTGAGTTAAATTAGCTTTTGCTTCCTCAATTTTATTTAATTCTATCAAACATAAAGCTTTATACCAGTGTGTTTTGCTTTTGTTTCGAGTTGTTTTCGTTAACAATTCTATATTAAAGTGTTTTATTGCTTCTTCATATTTCTTTTGTTGGAATAGTGCTATTCCTTTATCCAAAACATTACCATCTAAATTTTCTTTAAATTCATCAGTTGCTAAATCATCAGCACTAGATATTGTTTGAGAAATAGCATCTTTTGTTACTTCGGCATCAAAATCATCTTTATTTTTATCATCAAAATAACCGCCAGCCATACTTTCATTACGATTTTCCTCAAGCAATTCTTTTTCCGTTTCAATAGGAACAGGAGAAGGAGCAGAAGTTTTTTCTTTTGCTCGCCTTTTGTTGCCAGAACTTTTATAAGATTTATCTAATTTTAAAGGCATATTGTCTGCTCGAGTTGATGTACTCCCAATAGCTGATAATGTAACAACTTCTTCTGCTTTCTTATCACTAATTTCATTTTCTAGTATCTCAACATCATCTTCCAAATCGATAACTTCAGCATTAGCTGCAAAACTCATCGGTTCCTCTTTCTCCATTATACCTTCTGTAATAGAGGCATCAACTTCAAGTGCTTTTACTTTTTGATTTTCTTTAGTGGCTACAATTGTTTCTGTTTGGTCTCGTTCTGTTTGTTCAGCAACATTATTATTTTGTTGTGAATTACCTATCTCTG
This sequence comes from Vicingus serpentipes, assembly GCF_007993035.1. Taxonomy (NCBI): domain Bacteria; kingdom Pseudomonadati; phylum Bacteroidota; class Flavobacteriia; order Flavobacteriales; family Vicingaceae; genus Vicingus; species Vicingus serpentipes. The sequence goes on along the minus strand of NZ_VOOS01000001.1, from coordinate 850,495 downwards.
CTTCTTGCTCAGCAGTCTCCTCAAAAGCAGGTACAGTTTCCTCCATTACTTTATTTTCTGTTTTAGGACTTGCAGTGTTTAATGAAATTTTAGATTCATTTTTGGTAACTACATTATTAAAAGTGAGGTAAGAAAAATAAGCTCCAAATAAAATAGTTAAAACAGTTGCGGCAAGCATTAAGTTTTTAAGTATAGGTGTTTTTTTATTCGCAACAATTTGGTCAATTTTATGATCAATAGTAAATAAAGCCGAAGAATCATTAGCATATTTCATTCCTTTAATTGCTTCAGAGCAAAAGTCACAATCAATCAAATGCTTTTGTATATAATGTTCTTCCTTTTCAGAAAGTTGTTGGTTAATATACTTCAACATAGTTTCCTTTGAGATGCAAGTCGTTTTCGAAAATATGTGGTTGTGTAATTCTTTCATTTTATAACATTGTATTCATATAATTAGCTAAATTTCGTTTTCCATTTTGGATGTAACTTTTTACTTGTTTTGTTGTGTAGCCAGTTAATTCGGCTACTTCTTCATATTTTTTTTCTTGTAAAAAAAACAAATCAATACAAATGCGTTGTTCTTCTTTAAGAGTTGTCATTCCTCGTTCTAAAGCAGTTAATTGTAATTCTTTAATTTCTTTTTCATGAGGTTCAAAATCAAATGTATCTGTATGATTATCGCCTAAACTATACTCATATTCATTTTCTCTTTTTTGTAAAGTTTGGTTTTTGCGTAAAGCCATTAAACAATGATTTCTACTTACGCTATGCAGCCACGATTTAAAATTTTCGATATTGTGTTTTTTTAAATCGACTAATAAATTTTCAAATATTTGAATTACAGCGTCTTTACTTTCATCTTCGTTTTTATAATACTTTAAGCAAACACCATAAACCAAATGCGAATATCTTTTGTATAATTCACCCACCAATTCTGTATCACCCTTATTTTTGTAGTTGGTAATCAGTTCAGCATCAGTTAGAGCTTTAATATTTCTTATTCTAAATAATCGCATTAATTAATTTTCAACTTTAAAGGTATACACTTTTATGTTGGTTTTATAAGTAGATGATGTTTTCATTTAAATTCCATAAAATATTTTTAATTATTTATCTAGCTTTATTACCATTCATCATTTTATTTGCTTTTTACTGTTATTTTTTTAATTACTTTTATAACACTATAACCTAACTTAAAAAAATGAAATTATCAAATAAAGCCTTATTAGGCGTTGGAGTTTCGCTATTAGCTTACGCATGCGGAAATAACGATAAATCAACTACAGAAGAACCTAAAAAAGAAATTGTAGCCGCTTTTGATATGGCTAATATCGACTCAACTTTTTCTCCATGTGAGGATTTTGAGCAATTTGCGGTTGGTAATTGGTTAAAAAACAATCCTGTTCCTGATTCAGAAAGTAGATGGGGAAGTTTTAGTGTAGTTCATGATGCAAATGAAATTAAACTTAGAAAAATTGTTGAAGATGCAGCAAGTTCTAAAGGAGAAAAAGGATCTGCGTTACAACAAGTAGGAGATTTTTATACTTCAGCTCTTGATTCAACTAAAGTAAATGAATTAGGTATTACACCTATTCAACCAATGCTTGACCAAATAGATGCGATTTCTAATGCCCAAGAATTAGTAGAGACTATGGCTGAAACTCGTAAGTACGGTTCAGGATCTTTGTTTGGTTATTATGTTTATATTGATTCTAAAAAAAGTGATGAATATATAACTTACTTATCTCAAGGAGGATTAGGATTACCAGATAAATCTTTTTATACACCATCAGATGAAAGAGGCGAGAATATTTTAGCTGAATATAAGAAGCATGTTAAAGCTTTATTTGTATTAAAAGGTGAAAGTGAAGAAGAAGCGACTAAAAGTGCTGAAATGGTTTTGACAGTAGAAAATTTACTTGCTGAAAAATCAATGGATAGAGTCGAACGTAGAGATCCTGAAAAGACTTATAATAAAATGACTGTTGAAGAACTTCAGGCTTTAGTTCCTGCAATTAACTGGGAATCGTTCTTTAGAAAAGCTGAAATTGAAAATATAAAAGAAGTAGTTGTTGGTCAACCAGAGTTTATTAAAATGTATAATTCGGCATTGACTGAAATACCTCTTGATACATGGAAAACATACATGAAATTCCATTTAATTAACGATTTTGCTGATGATTTAAGTATTGAATTTGAGAAGCAAGTATTTTCGTTTTATTCTACAATATTAAGAGGGACTAGCGAAATGAAACCAAGATGGAAAAGAGCTTTATCTAAGTCTAATGGTAATGTAGGAGAGCAAATTGGAAAGTTATTTGTTGAAAAGCATTTTCCAGAAGAATCAAAACAAAAAGTACTTGATTTAATTGGAAACATCAATAAAGTATTTAAAGAACGTGTTCAAAAACTTGATTGGATGTCTGATTCTACTAAAACTAAAGCATTAGAAAAACTAAGTAAATTCACTTATAAAATTGGTTACCCTGATAAATGGGAAGATTACAGTTCTGTTAATATTGATGCATCATCATTATTACAAAACGTGATGAACCTTAATTATTTTGAATACAAAAAAAATGTAGGAAGACTTGGTAAACCAATTGATAAGCAAGAATGGGGTATGACTCCACAAACAATAAATGCTTACTATAATCCAACAATGAATGAAATTGTGTTTCCAGCAGCAATATTACAGCCTCCTTTCTTTAATCCCGATGCTGATGATGCTATTAACTATGGTGGTATTGGTGGCGTAATTGGGCATGAATTTTCTCACGGGTTTGATGACCAAGGCTGTAAATTTGATGGTGACGGTAATTTAAAAAACTGGTGGAGTGATGTTGATTTAGCTAACTTTAAAGAACGTACTAATAAATTAGTAAATCAATTTAATGGTTATGAAGTAGTTGAAGGAAATTTTGTGAATGGAGAATTAACCTTAGGAGAGAATATTGCTGATATAGCTGGTATTACTTTAGCTTATTATGCATTAGAAAAAGCGATGGAAGGGAAAGAGGATAAGATGATTGATGGCTACAACTATCAACAACGATTTTTCTTAGGATGGGCTCAAGTTTGGCATACTAATGCCAAAGAAGAGTTCCTTGTTAATCAAGTTAAAACAGACCCTCATTCTCCAACACGATTTAGAACAATTGGGCCATTGGTAAATATGTCTGAATTTAGTGATGCTTTTGGGTGTACTGGAACAGATAGTAAAATGGTTGCTCCTGATAGTTTAAGAGTTAAAATTTGGTAGAATAAAACCAAGAGATATAAAATATTAATTATCCTCGCTTATAGCGGGGATAATTTTTTTAACAATGAACTTAAAAGATGTATATAACAAAGAATTTGTAATCAAGTTAGCTCATGAAATTAACTTAATATTTCCCGCATTTGACTGTAAAGGTTTTATAGATGCAATTATTAATAAAACATGGGAAGAAAAAGAATTGAAGGAGCGAATGCGTTTTGTTTCAAATGCCATTCATGATTATTTATCTATTGAATATAAAAAGCAGATAGAACTATTAATAAAAGTAGCTCCAAAATTTGGAGGGCTTCAAGGGCTTATTTTCCCAGACTTTGTTCAAGTATATGGATTAAATGATTTTCCTACTTCGATTTATGCACTTGAAGTTTTTACACAATATTCATCATCAGAATTTGCGATTCGTCCTTTTATTGAAACTTACCCAAATGAAGCAATTCAACAATTATTAGTTTGGAGTAAATCAGAAAATCATCATGTTAGAAGATTAGCTAGCGAAGGAAGTCGGCCTAAATTACCATGGGCGCCTGCTTTAAAAGAGTTTATAATAAATCCAGAGCCGGTTATTCCTATTCTTGACAATTTAAAAAATGATGATTCAGAATACGTAAGAAAAAGTGTTGCAAATCATTTAAATGATATTACTAAAACCCAACCTGAATTAGTCTTAGCTCTAGTTAAAGAATGGATTGGTCAAACAGCTAATACTGATTGGATTATAAAACATGGATTAAGAACCTTATTAAAAAAAGGAGATAAGAATGCTTTAGCAATCTTTAAATTACATGATGCTTCAAATCTTTCGATTAAAGACTTAATAGTTAACAAAAAATCTATAGCAATAGGAGAAGATTTATTTTTCAATTTTACATTGTTAAATGATTCAAATAGAGTTAGAAATATTAGGGTAGAATATAAAATAGCTTATATTAAAGCAAATGGTAGTATATCTAAAAAAGTGTTTCAACTCTCTCAATTAACGATTGAAAAAGGAGTCTCTAAAAGCTTTAAAAGAAAACAACGCTTTACTGATTTTACAACCCGTAAGCACTATCCAGGATTACATGAAGTAATCATTGTGGTAAATGGAGAAGATAAATGTAGTATAGCTTTTGAGCTTACTAAATAAGTATTATTTTTTTCTAACTCTCATGTTTATTATTTCAACTAACAACGAGAAGAATACAGCAAAATAAATGTATCCTTTAGGCACTTCATAGTGTAAAGCTTCAACTACCAACATAAACCCAATTAATATTAAAAAGGATAAAGCTAGTACTTGTAATGTTGGATGTTTGTTTATAAAGTTACTTATTGCTCCTGCAAAAATCATCATAACAAGAATAGAAACAATTACTGCTATTATCATTAAAGATATCTCATTGGTTAAACCAACTGCAGTTAAGATAGAATCGAAAGAAAAGATAATATCAAGTAAAACGATTTGAACAAGTGCGCTTCCAAAAGCAGAAACTTTTTTAGGCTTGCTAATCTCTTCCTCATCTCCTTCAACTTTGTGATGTATTTCAGATGTACTTTTAGCTATTAAAAATAATCCCCCAACAAACAAAATAATATCTCTCCAGCTTAAGTTGAATGTGCTTATTTCGAGAACAGGATCGGTTAATCCAATTAACCAAGTTATACCCATTAACAAGAAAATTCTTACAATTAACGCTAAGGATAAACCAATTAATCTAGCCTTTTTTTGTTGGTGTTCAGGTAGTTTTCCTGCAACGATAGAAATAAAAATAATATTATCTATTCCTAATACTATTTCTAAAAAAGTAAGTGTTAAAAGGGCAATCCAAGTGTCAGCTTGTAAAAAAAAGTCCATTTATTATCCGTTTATAGCTTCTACTTCTTTAACCTCTGGCAACATGTTTTTAAGCATAGATTCAATACCATGTTTTAAAGTCATAGTTGATGAAGGGCATCCGCTACACGAACCTTTTAAAATAACTTTTACAACGCCATCTTCAAAAGAGTCTAATTCAATAGCACCGCCATCACTTTCTACTGCTGGCTTAATGTATTCATCTAAAATTTCAGCAATTTTTTTCTCAAAATCTGTATAATCTTTAGAACTAAATGTTGGGTTTGACTCACCGCTCTCAGTTTCATTTGAAGCTTCTTCAGGAGCGTTTAAAAATTCTTCTCTAATCACAACTGATCCTTCTGAATTTAAATACTCACTAATAAAATCTCTTAGTTCAAGTAAAACGTCTTGCCATTCTATTGCGTCATTTTTTGTAACGCTAACAAAATTTCCAGCAATAAAAACGCCATTAATAAATGGGAATGAAAACAATTTTTCTGCTAATGGTGATGGACCACCAACTCTTTGATCTGCTAAGATTTCGTAAGACCTATCGTTAGTAACTAGCCAACGATTAGAGACAAACTTCATTGAGTTTGGATTCGGAGTCATTTCCGCATAGATAGTATAAGGTGCTTGAGTTTTTTCCATGGTTTTATTTTTTACAAAGATAAGCAACAATAGTATAATTTAGAATAAATCTAAATAAAAAATCCACAGCAATTGCTGTGGATTTTAATTTTCAAGGTTGCTTTTATTTAACTTTCTGAAGCTAAAACTTCCTCTAATTTTTTATGCAATTCTTCGCCTCTTAAATTTTTAGCAACAATGTTTCCTTCTTTGTCAACTAAAACAGAATGAGGAATTCCTTGTACACCATAAAGTTTAGCAACTTCGTTACCCCATCCTTTTAAATCACTCACATGAGACCAAGTTAAACCATCTTTTTCGATAGCTTCTAGCCATTTCTCTTTGCTTTCATCTAGTGATACACCGAAAATTTCAAATCCTTTTTCATGGTATTTATTATAAGCATCAACCACATTAGGGTTTTCAGCTCTACATGGTCCACACCAAGAAGCCCAAAAATCAATTAAAACATATTTTCCTTTAAAGCTTTCTAGCGCTATAGGGTTGCCATCAGCATCATTTTGGCTAAACGCTGGAGCAGGAGCACCAATCATTGATTTTTTCAATGTAGCTAATCTGTCTGCAATTTTTTGAGTGTAAATAGAAGATTTTATTTCTTCACTAAAAGAGTTGCTTAAAGCCTCTAATTCTTCAACTTCAGCTTGACTAGTTAAATAGCGTAAAGCTATGTATGCAGCAGGAACAGAATTAGCGTTTTTAGCAACATAACTTTTTATAAAATCAATTTTTATAGAATCTGCTACATTGTATTCATCTTCAAGAACTGCTTGTTCTTCTTCTGAAGCGTCTTCTGGTAATGCATAAAATTTATCTACAATAGCTTTAAGAGGCATTTCGTAGCTATTTAAGTTGTCCATAAATGAACGATATGCTGTATTTGCTACAGAACCTTTAACGCTAACACTGTCCATTAAAGTTGCAGAACCGTTAATTGTAATTTCACTATTTTCAACAAACAAAGGAATCATTTCTTTTCCTTCGTTAAAATTGATATATCTTACTTCTGGCATTTCCATTTTTCCATTAAATGAAAATTTACCTTCAGTAATGGCAGATGAATCTAATTTCATCATTTCACCATCTTTGTACTCAGATAAATAAGCCATTTTAAAGTTGGCATCAGTTAAAGTTGCATTTATTGTAAATGCAGCTTCTTTTTCTTCAGTTGCTTTTTCTTCGTTGCCACATGCAAACATTAATAATGATGCTGACATTGCTAAAGCGATTGTTTTTGTTTGTTTTATCATATTTAGGTTAAATTATAAAGTCGAAAATTACCAAATAAAATACCATGATAAATATGAAAAATATAAATGTTAATTGGAATCCTAGTCAATTAACATTTATTATGATAATTTATAATTATCTTTGTGTTATTGAGAGCAATACTTAAACATATAACTAGCTTTTTACTAATAGCGATTGTTTTAGTTTCTTCACTTCAATTGAGTGTAACTAAAATGACTTGCTTGATGACTGGTAAGGTACTTTTTTCTGTTGATGATTTAGAAGATTGTAATCCATCAAAAAAAGATGGCACTATAACAACTAAATGTTGTGATTTTCATAAAATTACTTTCGATAATAATATTAACTCATTTAGTTCAATAACTGATTTTTCTTTCATTAATCTTGATTTAATCGCAATTCAGATTCCCCAATTAATTGAGCTTATTAAAGTTAAAGAAGCTTCTATAAGTTTCTTCCATAATTTACCGCCACCACTCAGTGGTATAGAATTACTCAAAACAATTCAGTTATTTAGATTATAGGATTTTAACACTTTGCTGCTATGTGCAGAGAATTATTAAAAGTGTTAACTTATAATTTATTACAATGAAGAAATATCAATTTTTAATCTTGCTTGGATGTTTTTTGATAGCAAAAATAAGTGCCGCTCAAAAAGTACAAGGAACTATATCTGAAAGCAATAAAAGCAAATCACCAATTCCAGGTGCTAATGTTTACTGGCAAAATACAACAACTGGAACTTTTTCTGATGAAAATGGAAATTTTGAAATAGCAGAGCCTAGTCAATTTCCAGCAACTTTAATGGTAAGCTTTATAGGCTATCAAACAGATAGTATTACTGTTAAATCATTGCCTAAATCAAAACTAGAAATTAAGTTAAGTAAAGACGTTAAGCTAAAAGAATTTGAATTAACCGAACGTGAATCAAGTACCAAAATAGATTTAGTTAATCCATTATTGGTAGAAACTTTAAATAAAAATGAGTTTACTAAGGCTGCTTGCTGTAATATTTCTGAAAGTTTTGAAACGAACGCCTCAGTTGATGTAAATTTTACAGATGCGGTTTCTGGCACTAAGAAGATTCAAATGTTAGGGTTGGATGGGATTTACACGCAAATTCAAGCTGAAAACTTACCAATGATTAGAGGATTGTCGTCTGCATTTGGGTTAACTTTTGTGCCAGGTACTTGGGCAGAATCTATACAAATTAAAAAAGGAGCAGGCTCTGTAGTAAATGGTTATGAATCTATAACAGGACAAATAAATGTGGAGTTGCTAAAACCAGACAATGCCGAACAACTCTTTATAAATGTTTATGGAAATGAAAAAGGTAGAGCAGAACTAAATATTCATGGAGCTCAAAAGTTAAACGATAAATGGAGTACAATGACTTTAGTACATGTGAGCAATCAAAGTGTGGCTTGGGATAATAATGACGACACCTTTTTGGACATGCCATTAAAAACGCAATTTAACTTTTTTAATAGATGGAAATATCAAGGTAAAAAACAGGTTTCTCAATTTGGAGTAAAAGGTGTTTATGAAGATATGGAAGCAGGGCAAATTAGTTCTACTGAAACAAATCGATTGTATAAAATTGGAGTTTTAACCAAACAGTTTGAAGTATTTTCCAAAAATGGATTTTTGTTTCCAGAGCAGCCTTACAAGAGTATAGGTATCATCAATAGTTTTAAATATCACAATCACGAATCGAAGTATGGCGATAAAAAGTTTAATGCTGAACAAATGAGTGGTTATTTAAATGCGATTTACCAAACAAGAATGGTGAATGAGAAAAACAATGTAAAATTAGGAGGAAGCTTGGTTTATGATCATTATGATAAAAATTATAACGACTCTTTGTTTGGGAGAGAAGAAATTGTACCAGGTATTTTCACGGAATATGCTTTAACTACAGCGAAAAGTGCATTGGTTCTAGGTGCTCGTGGAGATTATCATAATTTATATGGTGCATTTTTTACTCCAAGAGTACATTATAAATACAATTTTACTCCACTTTCGGCTTTACGTTTTTCTGTTGGGAGAGGATTTAGAACAGCTAACCCTTATATAGAAAATGCAAATGTAATGGCAAGTTCACGAAGAGTGATTAGCGAAAAACTAGCTCCAGAAATTGCTTGGAATTACGGAACAAGTGTTACGCACAAATTTGAGCTTGGAGGTAGAGAAATGAGTGTAAATTTAGATTACTATTTTACTGATTTTCAGAATCAAGTAGTGGTAGATTTAGAAAACCCAGATGAAGTTTCGTTTTATAATTTACAAGGAAAATCATACTCTCATAGTTTTCAGGCAGAAGTAAGTGCCCAAATAACCCAACAATTAGAAATTAAAGCGGCTTATAAGCTTTATGACATTAAAACCGATTACCAAACTGGTTTAAAAGAAAAACCTTTAGTTCCTAAAAATAGAGCATTGGTTAATATTGGTTACATTACCAATTTCGATAAATGGAAGTTTGATTTAACAGGGCAATGGTTTGATGTGAGTAGATTACCAAGTACAGCTACAAATTTGGTTGAAAACCAAATTAGCACATCCTCAAAACCATTTATAACCTTAAACGGACAAATAACACGAGCATTTAAAAGAATTGAATTTTATTTAGGTGTTGAAAATATGACCAACTTTAGGCAGGATTCACCAATAATTGCTGCAACAGATCCTTTTGGTTCGGATTTTGATGCTTCTTTAATTTGGGGGTCGGTAAATGGAAGAATTGCCTATGGAGGCTTAAGATTTAGAATACAATAACTAATAATTTAAAATAATAAAAACATGAAAAATTTAATAGTAGTAATAGCAGTAGCAATATTCTCGGTAACTGGAGCAACAGTAAAAGCCCAAAGCTCGAGAGAAACAAAAAAAGTAGAAATTAAAACATCGGCACAGTGCGAAATGTGTAAAGAACGTTTGGAAAAAGCATTTGCTTACGAAAAAGGAGTGAAATCTTCAGAGTTAGATGTTGAAACGGCGGTTTTTACAGTAGAATATTTACCGAATAAAACTACACCTGAAAAATTACAACTAGCAGTAACTAAAATTGGCTACGATGCTGATGGTTTAAAAGCTGACGAAAAAGCATATAACAAACTACCTGACTGTTGCCAAAAGGGTGGAATGCACTAAAAAACAAAAAAGCCAGAAGTTAATTCTGGCTTTTTTTTATTGTATTTTTTGAGTTTACTTCCCTTTCTTTAAACGCTTTTCTTCTTTTTTTTCTTTTGGTGTTTTTGCAGCTTCTTTTTTTACTGCTTTTTTTGAATCTTGACCTTTTGCCATAACGTATTTTTTTAATTTATTAAATATAGGTATTAAATCCTTAGTTTATAGCTAAAAACAATTGATGATTAGGGTTAGAGTGAGTTGCAGAAATTTTAAATAAATACTCACCAATAATTTTAAACCCTGTTTTTTTATAAAAATTAATGGCTCTTTTGTTTTCTGTCCAAACATTTAACCATAAGCCACTTTGACTATTTTGTTTTGCTAAGTTTACATTAAATAGCAATAAGTGATAGCCCAGTTTTAAATTGTAAAATTCTTTTAAAATATACAAGCGCTCCAATTTGGTAATGTTTTCCTCTTTAAGGTTTTTGTTGGATGTGTTTAAAATAATTTTAGAGTAACCAGCAGCTCGGTTATTAGAATAAAAAAGGTGGTAAATATTAGATGAGTCTGCTAATTCGTTTTTGAAATTTTCTAAACTTAAGTTGTTTTCCATGTAGTTGTTTAGGTCTTTTTCTGGAGCACTTTTTCCATGCGATTCCATAAAGGTTTGTTGCCCAATTTTAGAGAGTAATGGAGCGTCTTGCAATGTAGCTTTTACAATTGAAATCATGAGAAAAAATAAAAATCAGTGATGAAATTACATCTTTTTTTCTTCCATTATCGTTTTATAATGGTGGTAGCGTTCTAATATTTCATTTACATAGTCGTAAACAATATAACCTTTGCAGTAGCCATGTTTTACCACATCGTCTTTGTAATATTTCGGTTCCGATTTGTGTAGTAAATAATAACTTACATCTTCCCAAACTAAAGGGTTCTTATTGTATTTTTTAGCTAACTTTTTAGCATCAATTACATGTCCTGGACCGGTATTGTAACTTGCTAAAATAAAAGGAATTCGGGCTAAGGTATCGTCAATACTTTTTTCCCAAATACGGTTTAATTTTTTAATGTATTTAACTCCAGCAATAATGTTTTGCTCAGGAGTTGATGATGTATCAACGCCAAATCTTTCGCCTGTTTGTGGCATCATTTGCATTAACCCAAACGACCCTCCCCAGCCAATAGCATTATTGTTAAAGTGCGATTCTTGGTAGATCATGGCAGCCAATAATTCCCAATCCCAATTAATAGATTTCGCGTGTTTTTTTATCAAATCGTCGTAGGGCGAAATTTGTCCGCTTTCAAGCGTGTAGTATTGGTTTTTTACCCGAGAGGTAAATAGGTGTTTGTTGTTAAAGTACTTGTTGTATAAAATTTTAAACTTTTTAGTTTTCTGAAAATCATTTAACCAATTGTTAATTGAAAGGGTTAAACTGTCGGCATTTGTTCGTGTTGCCCAAGCAATTTTTTGGTCTAAACTTAGTGTTAAGCTAGCATCTATATTTGGGTAGTGCCATTGGTTAACTAATGCAATGTTTTTGTCGGCAACTGTATAGTTAATTTCTTTTTTAACGAGTTTTTCAATAAGCTGTTCCATGGTGGTTTCTCCGGCAACGGTTTCAATTTTTAATTGCCCACCAATTTCATTATTTAAACTTTTTAGTCGTGTATTAAAAGAGGAGCCTTCTCTTACTACGACTGTTTTACCAGCTAAGTCGAGTGGCGATTGTAAAAGTGAATTAGCCAATTCTTTTTTATTCATTTTTCGCCAATTGTCAGGTTTTCGTTGAACCAGCACTTGTTTAGTAATAATAATGGGTAATGTAAAATTTACTTCAGTTAATCGTTGGTTAGTAATAGTAAGGTTGGCTGCAACAATGTCGGCAACACCACTGTTTAAATCTACAAAAACACTATCCATATTTTTGATAGGAATTACTTCGAGCTCTACTCCAATGTGTTCAGTGTATTTTTTAAGTAATTCATATTCAAATCCCATTGGTATTCCTTTGTAAAGAAAATAACTAGTAGAACTGTAATTTATGAGAGCTTTTAGGCTGCCGTTAGTTTTTATTTTGTCAATATCTCTATCAATAATTTTACGATTAGCATCCTTTGGTTTTGGAGTACACGCAACTAAAACAATAACTATATAACTGATATGTTTTAAAAATTTTATCATGCGGTATTCAATTACTAATTTAGCGTAATATTAGTTTACGGCTAAAGTAACATTAAGGTTATTAAGAGGGTATGTATAAGAGAGGTTTAATTTTAACAATTTTAAGTTTATTAATTTGTTTCAAAGTCTTTTCTGGCGGGCTAAAATGTGGCTTTGAAGCATTGTCTATTTACGATTATTTTAAGGCAAAAAAAACCTTTGAAAAATCGTTGAAAAAGCAAACTGCAGGCGCAGCTTATGGATTAAGCGTTATATATTCTTTAAACAACAATCCTTTTTACAATCTCGATTCGGCTCTTTACTATATCAATAAAAGTGATTCAAGCTTTGTTTTACTCGATGCAAAGAAGAAATTAAAATTAGCTGAACTAAAAGTTGATTCCTTGTCGCTATTTACTCAACGAACTTTTGTTGATGAAAAATGGTTTGAAAAAGTTCAAGAATCGAATACAATTGTAGCTTATAATTTATTTCTAAAACAAAACAAAGGAGCAAAACAAACGGCTAAGGTTATTGAAGCTAGAAATCAATTAGCTTATCAAGAAGCAATGAGCATAAATACTTCAGTTGGGTATCTCGATTTTTTAAATCAATACCCTAAAGCCAATCAAGTTGATGAGGTGAAAGGATTGTATGAAAAAGTTTTGTTTCAAGAATACACTCAAAACAATACTGTAGAAAATAATGTTCGGTTTATAAGTGAAAATTCGAATAACCCTTTTGTAAATCAAGCACAACAAAATATTTATGAGATATCTACTAAAGACAAATCGATTAACTCCTACTATTCTTTTTTAAAAACGTTTCCAAACAACCCTCATGTATCTTCTGCTTGGCGAAACATTTACAGTTTATCTACCCAAGAACATACGGCAGAAAATATTGAAAAGTTTTTTAAGAACTATCCCGAATATCCTTTTAAAAATGAATTGGTAAAAGAGTATAAACTAGCCAATGCAGTTTATTATCAACTTAATAAAAATGATAAATGGGGTTTTGTAAACGACAGCTTAAATGTAGTAATACCTATTGTTTACGATTGGGTAAGCGATTTTTTTGAAGGTGCAGCAGCAGTTGGAAAGCAAGGTAAGGTTGGTTTTATTAATAAAGCAGGAGAGGTAATTATTTCTTTTCAGTATGATGAAGCACACTCCTATAACAAGGGACTAGCAGTGGTTGGATTAAACGATAAATACGGAATAATAAATAAAATTGGAGAAATAGTAGTTCCTCTAATGTATGATGATATTGGTGAATTAACCAATAAGTTTGTTTGGGTAGAGTTGGAGGATAAATATGGGTTTATTGATCATAAAGGCAACTTAAAAGTTGGGTTAGAATTTGAGTCTGTTGGCGATTTTAAGTCGGGTGTTGCTTACGTGCTTAAAAACGGCAAATATGGTTTAATTGATACTAATTTGTATTATGTTGTAAAACCAAAGTACGATTGGATAGATGCCTTAAATATTGATTTTATTCGTATACAAGAAAACGGATTGTTTGGTGTAATTAATAAAAAAGGAGAATACGTTATTCCTCCAAATTATACTCAATTATCTGAATTGCAAAACGGATGGGCAATGATAGTAGAGGATAGCTTATATGGTTATGTTAATCAAAAAGGAGAAATACAAATACCTATTCAATTTAGCTATTTAGAAGGGGTTATCAATTGGGGATTGTTTAATGAAAATAATTATGCTCGGGTAGTTTCTGAAGGGAAATTTGGGCTGATTGATTCTACAGGAACTAAATTCGTACCTTGTTTATTTGAAGATGTAGGGGCAATTTCAGAAGGACTAATAGCGATAAAAAGACATGGTAAATGGGGTTTTTGTGATTTAAATACAAAATTGAGAATTCCATACAGTTACATTTCTGTTACTGGATTTAAAAACGGATTGTCTATTGTTAATTTAAATGGCAAATATGGAATAATAGATACAAAAGCTAATTTTGTAATTTCAGCAGATTACGAAGAAATTAATTGGTTTCAAGATTCTTATTTAATGGTAAAACGAGAAGGTCTTTACGGTGTAATAACCAAACAAAATCAACCAATTATACCAATTCAGTATTCAAAAATTGAGTTGACAAAAGATGAAAAATTATTAAGGTTATTTATTGAAGATGGTTTTGAATACAAACATTTAAATCAAGTTTTCAAGGCAGATGAATAATTTTAAATCGTTTTTAAGTGAACAACTTTTAGCTGATTTACCAGGTAAATTAGCACATCAAGAAGCAGCTCCTTACCGTAAAGTTGATTATGACACACTTGATTTAAATACCGTAAAAAAAAGTGGCGTATTAATTCTGTTTTATAATAAAGGAGAGGAAACACATTTAGTTTTAATTCAACGACCAATTTATAATGGAACCCATAGTGGTCAAATTGCTTTCCCCGGAGGTAAAGTTGAGGAATCAGATAAAGACATTATCCATACTGCATTAAGAGAGGCTAATGAAGAAGTTGGGGTTGAAATGAATGATGTTGAGGTTCTTGGTCAGCTATCAGATGTTTATATTCCGGTGAGTAATTTTTTAGTAACACCAGTAATAGGAGTAATTAATTATACTCCTCGTTTTATTCCAGAATTAAGAGAAGTTGCAGAAATTATAGAATTACGAATAGGTCATTTAATCGAAGTGGAAACGTTGCGTTTAAATAAAATTAAACTCAGTAATGGATTGCAAATGGAAGTGCCCACTTTTGAGTTTAATCAAAAAATAATTTGGGGAGCAACAGCTTTAATGCTAAATGAGTTGAGGTATTTGTTAAAAGGCTATTCAAAGTCTTTGTAGAGCAAATACTTTTTTCTAGTTTCTTTAAATTGTGCTAATCCATCTTGCCATGAAGCTTTAATTTCCTTTTCAGTTAGGCCATTTTTTAATTGAGTTTGTAGCTCATCACTTCCCGCTAATAAATTAAATGAAGAACTAAAAAAGTTGTCTTTATCGTTGGCATTTTTATAAGCTTCGATGAGCCATTTTAATTCTATGCTTTTTTGGTTTCTTAACTCATGTTCTTCAATTAACGATAAGTCAACACCAAAACATTTTTCATTTTTAAGTTTTGGGTTTTTGGCGCCCTCCATACTTTTTGGAATAAAGCTAAAATTAACAGAATCCATATTTGGATGGCCAATTATTTGGAAAGGTTTCTCAGTACCTCTTCCAATGCTATAAGGTGTTCCTTCAAATAAACACAAGAAAGGATAGAGGTAAATAGATTTCATGTTAGGCAAATTTGGCGATGGTTTTAAAGGTAAAGTATAAGTTGAGTTGTGATCGTAATTCTCCATTTTTATAACTGTTAAATCACAACTGACGCTGTTAGCTAACCAATGCTCTCCATTTGCCATTTGAGCATATTCTCCAATTGTCATTCCGTGTACAATTGGCACTTGGTGCATGCCAATAAATGAGCTGAATTTAGGGTTAAGTATAGGCCCGTCAATATAATGTCCATTTGGATTAGGGCGGTCTAACACAATAACTTTAATGTTGTTTTCAGCACAAGCTTCCATTACATAACTCATAGTAGAAATATAAGTGTAAAAACGTGTACCAACATCTTGAATATCAAAGACAACTACATTTAATCCTTTTAGTTGTTCGGTTGATGGTTTTTTGTTTTTGCCGTATAATGAAACTATAGGTAATTTTGTTTTTTCGTCAATGTTTGAATTTACTTTTTCTCCTGCATCAGCATTACCTCTAAAACCATGCTCTGGACTAAATACTTTTACTACATCAATACCTAAATTCAATAAGGAATCTACTAAGTGAGTTTGGTTAATTAGTGAAGTATGATTCCCAACAATTCCAACCTTTTTATCTTTTAATAAAGGGATATATTGGTCGGTAAGATTTGCAGCAACAATAATATCTTTAATTATTGGAGCTTCTTTAACTTTTATAGTATTGTTTTGATTGGTTGTTGTTTTAGAGTCATCTTGTCCAACACAAGAAATACTAAATAATGAGATGATTATAATAAAACCTATTTCCTTCAATTGCATCAATTTCAAATTACTATTTTTGTTATACATTAAATGGGCTGGTAAATATAATTAATTTGAACCTCGAATATTTTATATCAAAGAATATAATTAAAGGCGACGCTAGGTCTAAGAAATTTACCAAACCTATTATTCGTATTTCAATTGCAGCAATTGCTTTAGGCTTAACCGTGATGATTGTTGCGATTAGTATCGTTTCTGGTTTTCAGCAAGAAATACGAAACAAGGTAATTGGATTTGGAAGCCACATACAAATAACTAGCTACGATTCACAAAATACATACGAGGCTAGTCCAATAAGCAAATCACAAGATTTTTATCCAAGTATAGATTCTGTAGAAGGCATAAAACACATTCAAGTTTTTGCAAACAAAGCAGGTATTATTAAAACCAATGAAGAGATTTATGGGGTTGTTGTAAAAGGAATTGGGAGTGATTTTGATTGGGATTTTTTTGATAAAAATTTAATAGAAGGAGAGCTTGTAAGGGTTAAAGAAGGTGAATTGAAAAATGATTTATTGATTTCGAAAACTATTGCTGATAAAATGAAATTAAAAGTAGGAGACAAAACTTTTATATATTTTATTCAGCAAAATGGGCAACTTAGGCCTAAAGATTTTATTGTAAAAGGTATTTATAAATCTGGATTGGAGCAGTTTGATAATTTGTATGTGCTTTCAGATATTGCTCATGTGCAAAAAAGAAATGGCTGGACTGAAAATCAGGTGGGAGGGTTTGAAATTTTAATTAATAGCTATGACGATTTAGATAAGCTCGATTTGTTTGTTTATGATAATATTGGATACGATTTACATTCAACAACAATTGTTCGTCAAAATCCAGATATATTTAACTGGTTAGAATTACAAGATGTAAATGTTATTGTAATAATTGTTTTGATGGTTGTGGTAGCTGCTATTAATATTATCTCTGCTTTATTGATTCTAATTTTAGAGCGAACAAACATGATAGGTATTCTGAAAGCTTTAGGGATGCCAAATTGGAACGTGCGTAAAATATTTATGTATAATGCAGTTTATCTTGTTGTAAAAGGTTTAATCTGGGGGAATGTAATTGGATTAGGATTGTGTTTTTTACAAATGCAGTTCGGATTTTTAACTCTGCCACAAGAATCATATTATGTTTCGGTTGTGCCTGTAAAACTTAATTTTTATAATATCTTCCTATTAAATATTGGTACTTTATTGATTTGTGCAGCAATGATGATTATTCCATCTTATGTTATCACTAAAATTACACCAATAAAAGCAATTCGATTTGATTAAAAATACAGCTTTAAATATTTGAAGCATAGATGTATTTTGTAACTTCGCTAAAAATCAGAAAAATAGAATGAAATACTACAATAATATATTAGAAACGATAGGAAATACACCTTTAGTTAAAATTAACAAAATGTGTAAAGATGTTGATGCATTAGTGTTAGCTAAAATTGAAACAACTAACCCAGGAAACTCAGTAAAAGATAGAATGGCGCTTCAAATGATTGAAGATGCAGAAGCTGATGGAAGGCTAAAACCAGGAGGAACTGTAATTGAAGGAACTTCAGGAAATACAGGGATGGGTTTAGCATTAGCTTGTATAATGAAAGGATACAAGCTAATTTGTGTTTTGAGCGATAAGCAAAGCAAGGAAAAAATGGATATTTTAAGAGCTGTTGGAGCTGATGTTCATGTTTGTCCAACTAATGTTGCACCTGATGATCCACGTTCATATTATTCTGTTTCAAAAAGATTAGCTCAAGAAGTTCCAAATTCATGGTATGTAAATCAATATGATAATCCTTCTAATGCAAAAGCACATTATTTAAGTACTGGTCCTGAAATTTGGGAGCAAACAGAAGGTAAAATCACTCATTTTGTTGTTGGTGTAGGAACTGGAGGTACGGTTTCTGGAGTTGGGAAATATTTAAAAGAGAAGAATCCTAATATTAAAATATGGGGTATAGATACTTACGGATCAGTGTTTAAAAAGTATCATGAAACAGGAATTTTTGATGAAAATGAAATTTATCCATACATAACAGAAGGAATTGGAGAAGATATTTTGCCTAAAAATGTTGATTTTAGTGTGATTGATAAGTTTGAAAAAGTAACCGATAAAGATGCTGCTGTTTATCAACGAAAATTAGCTAAAGAAGAAGGAATATTTGTAGGGAATTCTGCTGGTTCAGCTATAAAAGGCGTACTACAATTAAAAGATGAGCTAACAAAAGATGATGTTGTTGTTGTTCTGTTTCATGATCACGGGAGTAGATATGTGGGTAAAATGTTCAATGATGATTGGATGCGTGAAAGAGGATTTTTAGATGAAGAAAAAAAGAATGCAAAAGATTTAATTAAAGATCATGCAGGTAAACATTTAGTTACCGTTACTACAGAAAACCCTGTTTCTCAAGCAATTTTATTGATGAATCAATATGGTATTTCTCAAATACCAGTAGTTGGAGATAATGGTTTTGAAGGTTCGTTAACGGATAATATTCTATTCGCAAAACTTTGCGAAAATCCAGAATTGAAAGAATTACCTGTTAAACATATTATGGGAGCGCCTTTTCCAATAGTATCAGAAACAACTACAATTGACAATATATCTAAATTATTTCAAGAAGGAGCTAAAGCAATAATTGTTAAATATGATGGAGATAAACATCATATTATAACTCAACAAGATATGATCAAGGCGATTGCATAAGTTTGAAACACCATATTATGCGGTAATCTTTACTTCGATACTAAATCCTAGTAATGATTATAGTGAAATGGCAAACAAAATGGAAGAGTTGGCTAAGCTGCAACCAGGATTTTTAGGAGTTGAAAGTGCAAGAGAAAAAATAGGGATTACTGTTTCTTATTGGGATAGTTTGGAGGCAATTAAAAATTGGAAAGAAAATATTGAACATAAAATTGCTCAACAGAAAGGGCGAGAAGAGTTCTATAAATCTTATAAAGTAGAAATTTGTAAGGTTCAAAAAAAATATACTTTTTAACTCTTTTTTTGATTTCACTTGAAACAAATATGAACTTATTATCGTTAAGATAATCTCTATCTAACTTTTAAATAATTAAATTATGGACTCAGAACTATTAAAGAAAGCGACCCTTGTAGCTAAAGAAGAAGTGGGGGATTTACATTTCCCAAAAGAAGAGGTAATAGCAAATAAAGAGCAAAGACAAGAATTGCTAGCTAAAATGGAAAAAGCATTAAAGCTTGGTAATGCTTATCACGGGAAAGTAAAAATTTTATTTGAAGATGATAATGGGTTGAAAACTGTTGAAACTACAATTTGGGGGATTACAGATAAAAATATTTTATTGAAAAAAACCACAATACTTCCAATTAGAAGAGTGCATGATGTTAAATTTTACTAGAAATTTTATTTAACTGTAAACCTCGCAATAGCGAGGTTTTTTTATGTCTTGGCTTTACTGTTTTGCTTGTTATTTTATTTGTTAAAACTGAATAATAAAATGAAATTTAGGTTCTAATTTTGTAAGGAAATAATTTTTTAACGTTTAATAACATGTTGCTTTATAAATGCTAGCCTTTGCATCTATAAGAATGATTAACTTTACCAGTCTTAACAAGAAAATATGAAAATGCTTAATAGAATATTAATAGTCTTTCTTTTTGTAATTACATCTTTATTTAGTGCTAATGCTCAAATATATGATCCAATTACATGGAGTTATGAAGTGAATAAAATTAGTGATACAGAAGCGGATTTAATTATTAAAGCTGAGATAGAAAGAGGCTGGCACTTATATGCATTAAATTTACCTAGCTTAGAAGGCCCTGAGCCAACAACAATATCTTTAATTCCATCGGAAGAATATGAATTAATTGGAGATCCTTCAGAAGGAGAGTTTAAAACAGAGTACGATGCTAATTTTAGTATGGATTTAAACTATCATGAAAAGGAAGCTGTTTTTACTCAAAAAATTAAAATAAATACAACTTCTCCTTTTATTATAAAAGGAATGATTGCATGCATGATTTGTAATGAAGAGATGTGTTTACCTCCTGATGAAATAGATTTAACTTTTAGTATTAATAATGCTTCTAGTCAAATAAATGAGTCTGCCGATGAGGTGATTGACATTTCTAAAATTGTACCTAATTTACCACAATTAGATTTAGAAAAACCACTTAGTAATTGTGGAGAGAAAAAAGAGATAAGTAATATTTGGTTGGTTTTCTTATTTGGATTTTTAGGAGGATTAATAGCATTGTTAACGCCTTGTGTATTTCCTATGATTCCTTTAACAGTTAGTTTTTTTACAAAAGGAGGGAAAGATGGTAGCAAAGGAGTTGGTAGAGCCGTTTTGTATGGTTTTTTTATCTTCTTAATTTATGCAATATTAAGTGTGCCTTTTCATTTTAATACAGATCCAGAAGTGTTAAACGAAATAGCAACTAGTGTATGGCTAAACGTTATTTTCTTTGTTGTTTTTGTTGTTTTTGCAATTTCATTTTTTGGAGTATTCGAGATTACTTTACCTAGTGGCTTAGCAAATAAAGCAGACTCGGCATCTAATACTGGAGGCATTTTGGGTATTTTCTTTATGGCTTTAACTTTAGCTTTAGTGTCTTTTTCTTGTACTGGACCAATTTTAGGTACTGTGTTAGGAAATTCGCTTAAAAATGGACCGTGGCCAATTTCTGCAGCTATGAGTGGTTTTGGTATAGCCTTAGGATTACCTTTTGCATTATTTGCAATGTTCCCTAGTTTTATGAATAAATTACCTCAATCAGGAGGTTGGTTAAACTCTGTAAAGGTTGTTTTAGGTTTTGTTGAATTAGCTTTGGCGCTTAAATTTTTATCAAATGCAGATTTAGTAGAACAATGGGGTTTAATTCACAGAGAAACTTTCTTTTTAATATGGACAATTATTGGTGTAGGATTATCATTATACTTATTTGGGATTATTAAATTTCCTCATGATTCGCCAATAGTTAAGTTGTCTAAATTTAGAATGTTGTTTGCCTTGACAATCGCTTTGTTTACCATTTATGTTGCTCCGGGTGTTCTAAAAGATTCGCCATGGAATCATAATTTATTGAGCGGATTTCCACCACCAGCCTTTTATAGTTGGTATGAAACAGAAACTTTTCACGCAGAGTTCACTGATTTTGAAGAAGCTTTAGCTGAATCTAAAAGAGTAAATAAACCTTTATTAGTTGACTTTACTGGATGGGCATGTGTTAATTGTCGTAAAATGGAAGAAAGTGTTTGGAGTGTTGAATCTGTTAAAGAAAAGCTAGAAAATGATTTTGTGTTGGTTTCATTATATGTTGATGACAAGGTTGAATTGCCTGAAGAACAACAAGGCGTTTTTGAATATGAAGTAAATGGAGAAGTGAAAAAGAAAAATATTAAAACAATTGGTAATAAATGGTCAACATTTCAAACTCAAGTTTTTAATAATAACTCTCAACCTTACTATGTTATGCTTTCACCAGAAGGTGATTTGTTAGCTAATCCGGTTGGCTATATGCCAGATGTTGAGGAATACACAAAATATTTAGATTGTGGAATTTCAACATTCCAAGAGAATAACAAAGTTGAGTCAGCACCAGCTTTTAAAGTCAATTTTTTGAAAAGATAAAAATCATAAACTTTCAAATTAGAATAAACTAAATTTGAAGGTCTAATAAAAAAATAAAATAATGGCAGAATTTATTTATGAAGAACCTTTTCCAATTTTAAAAGATTCTACGGAATATAAATTAATATCAAACGAATATGTTTCAACAATAGAAGTTGATGGGAGAAAAATTTTAAAAGTCGATCCTAAAGCATTGGAGTTGTTAGCTCAAGAAGCTATGGCCGATGTTTCTTTTATGCTCCGTACAGCTCATTTAGAAAAAGTTGCTAAAATATTAGATGACCCAGAAGCAACTGATAATGATAGATTTGTAGCTTATACGTTATTAAAAAATGCTCAAATTGCTGCAGAAGGTCAATTACCTTCTTGCCAGGATACTGGAACAGCAATTGTTGTTGCAAAAAAAGGAGAGGATGTTTATACTGGGGCAAATGATGCGTCTCATTTATCAAAAGGAGTTTTCAATACTTATCAAGATAGAAATTTAAGATACTCTCAAGTAGTTCCTATTTCAATGTTTGAGGAAAAAAATTCAGGAAGTAATTTACCTGCTCAAATAGATATTTATTCTACCCAAGGAAATGCTTATAAGTTTTTGTTTTTAGCAAAAGGAGGAGGCTCAGCTAATAAAACTTACTTATATCAACAAACGAAATCATTGTTAAATGAAAAGTCGTTAACTGAGTTTATTACTGCTAAAATAAAAGATCTAGGTACAGCTGCTTGTCCACCTTATCATTTAGCTATTGTAATAGGAGGAACTTCTGCAGAAGCTAACTTAAAAACGGTTAAGTTAGCATCTACGGGTTATTATGATGAATTACCAGAGGTTGGAAGTATTGGAGGAAGAGCATTTAGAGATAAAGAATGGGAAGATAAGGTTCAAAAAATATGTCAAGATAGTTTAATAGGAGCACAATTTGGAGGTAAATATTTTACTCACGATGTTAAAGTTGTTCGTTTGCCTCGTCATGCTGCATCTTGTCCTGTAGGTATTGGAGTAAGCTGTTCGGCTGATAGAAATATAAAAGGAAAGATTACAGAAGACGGAATATTTTTAGAGCAATTGGAAACAAATCCTGGCCGTTTTGTGCCAGCAGTAGCCCCACATTTAGAACCTGCAATAGAGATTGATTTAAATCAACCAATGGAAGAACAATTAAAAATTCTTTCAAAATATCCGATTAAAACAAGACTGAATTTAAGAGGAACCTTAATCGTTGCTAGAGATATTGCTCATGCAAAAATTAAAGAGTTGTTAGACTCAGGTCAGCCAATGCCAGAATATTTTAAAAATCATCCAATTTATTACGCCGGTCCGGCAAAAACACCAGAAGGCATGGCTTCAGGAAGCTTTGGGCCAACTACTGCAGGAAGAATGGATCCTTATGTAGATGAGTTTCAATCACACGGTGGGTCGATGATTATGTTAGCAAAAGGTAACAGGTCTGTAGCTGTTACAAATGCTTGTAAAAAACATGGAGGATTTTACTTAGGTTCAATAGGTGGCCCAGCAGCCATATTAGCTAAACAAAACATTAAATCTGTTGAGGTGGTTGACTTTCCTGAGTTAGGAATGGAGGCTGTTCGTAAAATTGAGATAGAAAATTTTCCAGCATTTATTATTTGTGATGATAAAGGAAATGACTTTTTTGCTGATATGTAAGTCATTTAACATTAACAATGTAATGTTGAAAGTAATTTGTTTTTGAGTGCTTTAAAATAGTCTTTATAGATAAATTTGTGCACATCATGAAAAATGAATCATTAAATAAAAAAGCAACTTTTCGTAAAACCTTAATTGGTGGTACACTAAGTATTAATGATTTGCGTGATATTGAATTTAAAGGAGAAGAACTTTCTCCGCAAGAACGTTTGGCTTTAAAAAATTATGATAGATATAGAATTTCTATACTAAATAGTCAAAAAAGTGAAAAAGATTTTCATGCTGCTTACACTAAATTGCAGGTTTTAGCGAACTTATCTCCTTTTGATGAATTTTTAAAAGAAGAATATTTTATCTAAAAAAATTTAACATTCCTGCTTCCCAGCAATTATTGTTAATTCATTCTAAATTATTTGATTAAGTTTGATAAACTAAACTTAAAACTAAATAGTATGAGAAAATTATACATCTTATTTACATTTTTAATTGCCGGAATAACTGCAATTGTTGCTCAGCCTACTTTAACACAAGCAAATTTTGTGCATACTATAGGTGAAAGCACTTTTTATTATTTAGCTGACACAAATACAACAACATTAAATCCAGCGCTAGGAGCAAATGTTATTTTTGATTATACAACAGTTGACGCGCTTGGTATTTCTCAAACCGATTTTTATGTTGATCCAGCTTCAACTGCAGGTGCGGCAGATTTTCCTACAGCAGATTATTGTGAGAAAACAAATTTAGGAGACACTAATTTTATTTACTCTAAATCAAATGTTGATAGTCTATTTACTGTTGGTTTTATTGCTGATATAGTTGGTTTTGGGGTTGTAACTGCTAAATATGATGCAGACCCAGAAACAGTAATGAAGTTTCCTTTTAATTATGGAGACTTTTATA
Source organism: Vicingus serpentipes (assembly GCF_007993035.1). Lineage (NCBI taxonomy): Bacteria > Pseudomonadati > Bacteroidota > Flavobacteriia > Flavobacteriales > Vicingaceae > Vicingus > Vicingus serpentipes. The sequence continues at coordinate 825,956 of NZ_VOOS01000001.1, read as the reverse complement.
CTGATAATTATTCAGGAACTTTTGATGTAAATTACTCAGGTATTCCAGTTTCTACAAATGGAGAAGGAAATGTTACTGTTGCTGCAGATGCATGGGGAAGATTAGATTTGCCATTTGCAACAAGTTTTGATAGTGTGGTTAGAATTAGAAGAGTAGAGCATGCAGTTACTGATACTATTTTTATTCCTTTTCCTTTTAATTTAGAAATATTACCTATAACTATTGATGCAATTGTGGTAAGTTACTATAAGCCAAGTCATGGTAAATCTCCAATACTATCTTTTATAGAAGGAACTTATCAGCAAGATGGAGCTGTTATAGCATCTAACAAAACCATAGCTTGCCAATATCCTTTACTAGCTACCGATGTTAAAGAGTATGAGTTGTCTAATTCATTAAACTTATATCCTAACCCAACTCAAAACGGCCAATCTGAATTAATATTTAACATCGAAAACACTGCAAATGCAAAAGTAGAGTTGTTAAATAACTTAGGGCAAACAATTTCTACTATATATCAAGGACAGGCTAATTCTGGTGTTAATAAATTTGAAATCAACACTTCTAGTTTAAGTTCAGGAGTTTACTTTGTAAATGTATTAATAGATAATGCTAAAATTACTAGAAAGCTTATTGTTGAATAAGCAGTAGTTGTTTAAATAAAATAAATGAAGAGGGAAGCTATAGCTTCCCTTTTTTTTATTGGTGAAAAAATCTTGAAAAAACACGTTGAAGAATGAAATGTGTTTTGAAAAGCTAAGCCATCTGAATTCGCTTTAAGCGAAGAAAATATTTTTTATAACAACCGAATAAACGTACCGGTACGTTTATTCGCACTATGTGTTTAGTTCAAATTTAGTAAAACTAAATAAGTTTCTAAGTTAAATTTGTGACTATTTATACTGTTAATCATTGTCTCTTGTTTAATATTTACGGTAGCTGTGGCTTCGTGTATAGTTTTTAAGCTATTTAAAGTTAATTGATAAAAAATAATTAGTCGTTTGTTAAACGTTTATTAAACGTATAAATGTACGATTAAATAAAAGGGAAGCTGCTGCTTCCCTTTTCTCGTTTATAACAAGAAGGAGAAATTATAAACGAAGCTAATAAACCCTGTATAGCTTTTATCTTAAGTTATTTGTTGGTCGTGTCATTTTAGGTATTATTATATTGGTAAGTGTTACTTTTAATAAGTCAGGATTGTTATAACTAATAAATATAGAAGCACAAACATCAACTAATTTTTCTAAGAAAGAGATTATTTTATTAATAGATGTTTCTTGGTTGTATTTTTGAACTGATAAATCTCCCTTTTTTTGAATGCTATTTGAATAAGCTATTACAGTAGGAAACTGATTACTTAAAGATTCAAAACCAAAATTTGAAGTAAAATAAAAAGCCATTAAAAACTCGTCAGAATATTTTGTTTTAGGAACATAATTATAAATCCATTTTCCTTTAAAATTATAATTAGGCATTACGGTTTTACGTGTAGTAGTTATGCTGTGTAAGTATTTTTTATTTCCTGGTAAATTTGTGTAATTGGTTACGGTTTCATTTTTATAATTGAGTTGTTGGTGCCTAATCACTAATAAGTTACTATCCACTTTTGTGTCGGGGTGTTGTAAAATAAATTCATTAAATGGGATGTTGTTTTTTAAATCTTTTATAGCCGATTTAATTTTTCCTTTATCAATATAAATATAATGAGCTGTAGCTGTGTGATTTAAAAAATCCGATTCGTTAATTCCATTTTTCGTTAATTCATCATGAAAAGAATTGAGGACTTGTTGTAGTTCGGTATTCAATTCTAAATTAAAAGTTGAATTATAAATTTCATTTTGAGCCAAGCTATAACTAAGCGTAAGCAAGAAAATTATTGTGATATGTAGATGTTTCATGGTAGTAAATTTTAGTCGTAAGTGAAAAACAAACGAGAGGGTAAATAATAAGGATAATTAGTTTTATAAAAAGGCCTTTATTAACTATACTCGTTATTTATATATAAGGTTAATATAAATACATTAAAGGTGTTTTAAAACACTTTTAAGGCACGTATTAGAGGTTTTAAGGGAGTAATGGCTTGTGTACACAACTTATCTCAAAACAATGAAAGAGAAGCAAATAATTAAATATTTTTTTTAATTGAAATCATACTTAAAACCATCCTCTATATCTTCGCCTCTTTGTTTAACAATTGATAGATCTCCAAAAGGCACACATGGTAAGTTATAGTCCCAACATTGATAATTGTTTTTTGGAATAGCATACCTAAAATTCTTACCGTTATTTATCTTAACTTCTACTTTAGGGTAAGGTGCAGGTTTTAGAGGATGATTATATAGTTCTTCTACATGCATTTTTCTAAAAAGAAAAAATAGGGTTAACAATATAAAGGAATGTCCAAAAAACCGATTTAAATAAACCTTTTTAGGAATAGTAATTATTAAGGTTGTAGAAATAGACATGTAAACCAATGCACTACCAAACCTAAAATCAGGAGCTGTTAAAAACCAAAATACCACACCAAGAAAAGTAGTAAAGCCAAGTAGAATTAGAGATGTTTTTTTGTAGCTCAATTTAGCTTTAGAAAAAAATAATTTTATAAAATAGAATTGAGAGAACAAGATGATAAGTAAATATAGAATTCTATACCAATAGTTTGTGTTGATCCAAATTATAATTCTATCCCATAAGGTAAGTTTCATTATTTCTACAGAAGACATTTGGGAGTTTGTAGAGAAGCCATGAATGGCATTTTTAACTCCGATAACAAGTTCTCGAGGTATTTTCCAATCAACATTAAATAAGTCAATTTCAGCTACTGGGAAAATTAAATATCCTGAAAAAAACACATTTCTTACCAACCATGGAACGATAATAATTAGTGTAAGTAGAGCATAAAATATGACTCTGCCTTGTTTAAAAAACAAAGGAGTTCGAAGAATTAAAACGATGGCTAAAAAAGGTAAGGTTATAGCCGAAAGTTTAACTGTTAGGGCTGAAATTGCAATAAAGTAAATTGAGATTAAAGTATTATCTGTTTCTTGAAGTGGGTTGTTTGTTAGTCGTTTTATTCCTTCGTAGAATATATAATAGGTCATTAGTGTAATAATAACATCTGGAGAGGGAGAGGAAATCCAATTTTTGTAATGAATAAAAAAGAAAATAATGATAATGCTTCCTATAAATTGGATAGCGTTAAATTTTAAGTTTTTTAAATTAAACGTTTTAATAATATTTAGAATAAAAACTAAAACTAAAAAGCCATTTAATATTCTAAAAGTTCCATAGTTTAAAAAGGAAAAGCTAAAAAAGGCTTCTACAAGAAAATTGGATTGGTTGTAAGCTAAGTTGCCTAGTAAATTACCTAGCCCAGGAATTATTTTGTATTCGTTCATCCATTTTATGGATTGTGCATGGTAGTTACCTGTGTCAATATTTGTTGGCTCTTCAATAGTAGCTAACAAGATAGATATGAAGCCAATAAAAATTAAAAGCCATTGCCATAAATTAAAAGAGATTGCCGCATTTTTTACTTTAGATATGATAATTTTCCAGTCGTTTCGAAAAAAATAAATTGAAATAAGGGATGGTATTGCAATTAATAAGTGAACAGTAAATCCAATGTTGGAAAAGAAGTAAAGTAATGAGCATAACCCCATACACAAGCAAAATCCATTAAAAATATGTTGAATAATGCTATTCTCATTCAACAAGGATTTATCTTTAATGGCTAATAAAGAAATTCGATTAAATAAAATACCTAAAGATGTAAGTATTGTAAATATATATAACCAAACAATAAGTGTAATTACCATATTAATCCATAGCTTGAGCTATGTTTAAGTATTCAGCCATTTAATAAATCTTTTATAAAGACTTTTTTCTTGAACGGCTTCAATTTTGGTATTTTCTTTAATTTCTTTAGGCTTTTCAGTAACTTTTTTAGGCTTGCTTGGCTTTGTTTTAGGCTTAAACTTTTGATTGTAGTGTTCTTTTTGTTTAAGTTTTCTTGCTTTTTCAAGGGCTTTCCTCTTTTCTTCTTCTTTCTTCAAGCGAATAGCATCTTGTTTTGCTTTTTCTTTTAACTTTTTTTCAATGCGTTCAGCTTCTTCTTTAATTTTTCTTGCTTGTTCTTCTTCGCGTTTTATTCTAGCTTGTTCTTTTGCTTCTTCGGCAGCTTTTTTAGCTGCTTCTTTCTCCGCTTCTTTTCTTTCTCTTTCTTCCTTAATGCTTTCTTTTTTCTTAGCCTCAAGGGTTTCTTGGTCATAAACTACACCATCAACTTCTACGTTAATTTGAGTTTTGTCTGGCAGGTCTATTTTTCCAATAATTTTTGGCCCAATAGCAGCAACAGGTTTAACTGTTTCTATATGTTCAGGTTCAGCTTGAGGTTGAATAGTTTCTTCAATGATAGGCTTGGGTTCTTCTTTCTTTATTAAAGGTTCTTCTATTGTTTCTAAAACTTCTTCTTCAACAACAGGCTTAAAGTGAGAGGTTAATTCCTCAATTAACTCGTCTTCAACTTTAGCATTTGGGTGTTGTTTTACTATAATTCCTTTTTTTTCTAAGTAAGAAACTATTTGTTCTGGTTTAATTTCGAGTTGTCTTGAAAGTTGTCCTAATCTCATTTTTACTAAATTTTATGCAAAGAAAACTAAATTATTGGTTTTATTAAAATGATGGGCATAAATGTTTTAACCAAATAAATTTTGGAAAACTTCTTCTACTTTTCCAACAAAAATTACTTCAATTTTATGGTCAAGTTTTGCCATTCCTTTTTTGTTATGCTTAGAAACGAAAATTTTATCAAAACCTAGTTTTTCAGCTTCCATTACGCGTTGGTCTATTCTACTCACTGGTCTTAATTCGCCAGATAAACCAACCTCAGAAGCAAAACAAGCAGTAGGAGGTACCGCAATATCTTCACTGCTTGAAAGTATTGCGCTAATTACTGCTAAGTCAATAGCTGGGTCATCAACTTTTATTCCTCCTGCAATGTTTAAAAAGACATCTTTTTGAGCCAATCTAAACCCACAACGTTTTTCTAAAACCGCTAAAAGCATGTTTAATCTTCTTAAATCAAAACCAGTAGAAGAGCGTTGAGGGGTTCCGTAAGCTGCTGTACTTACTAATGATTGTATTTCGATTAATAAAGGTCTGTTGCCTTCCATAGTCGCAGCAATTGCAGATCCACTTAAGGTTTCATCTTTGTTGCTTATTAAAATATCGGAAGGATTACTAACTTCTTTAAGTCCTTCACCATGCATTTCATAAATACCTAGTTCATTGGTTGAGCCAAATCTATTTTTAGCAGCTCTCAATAAACGATAGATATGATTTCTATCTCCTTCAAATTGTAAAACAACATCTACCATGTGTTCTAAAATTTTTGGTCCCGCAATGTTTCCATCTTTTGTGATGTGTCCAATTAAAAACACAGGAGTATTCGTTTCTTTGGCATATTTCATCAGTTCGGCAGTACATTCTCTTACTTGAGAAATACTTCCAGGAGATGAATCTATAGTGGCAGTAGTTAAGGTTTGGATGGAATCAATTATAAGTACATCAGGATTTAACTCCTTAATGTGATGAAAAATATTTTGCGTTGAGGTTTCAGTAAGAATGTAGCAATCGGGATTTTTGTTTCCTATTCGTTCAGCCCTCATCTTAATTTGCTGCTCACTTTCTTCACCTGAAACATATAATGTTTTATGACCCTTTAAACGTAAAGACATTTGAAGCATTAAAGTAGATTTACCTATTCCTGGATCTCCTCCAAATAGTACTAATGAGCCTGGAACTAAACCGCCACCAAGCACTCTGTTTAACTCTGTTCCGGGTAATTTTATTCGTGGTATGTCAGCAATTTTAATGTCTTCTAACAATTGTGGTTTACTATTCCTAACAATATTAAAAGTTGCTTTTATGTCGTTTTTGTCTGGTCGAGCTATAATTTCTTCGGCTATGGTATTCCATTGGTTGCAAGAGCTACATTTGCCCACCCATTTTGGGAATTGAGCTCCGCAATTGTTACAAAAAAAAGTCGTTTTTACTTTCGTTTTAGCCATACTATAAAGGTAGATAAATAAAAACCCCTCAGCAATGCTAAGGGGTTAAATATTTTTGAACAAAAGCTAGTTTATACTACCACTTCCGTTAACCCTTTTTTTTTAGCAATTGAAGCTTTAATGTCAGCTAATTCACCTTTAGGAATTGCTCCAATCAGTTTTTTAGTGTAATCGGTTTTTGGATTTGCATAAATTTCATCGGCTAAGCCCATTTCTACAATTTCTCCTTGGTTCATCACAATCATTCTATCACTCATAAATTTAACAACTGATAAATCATGAGAAATAAAAATATAAGTGAAGCCAAATTCTGCTTTTAACTCATTTAATAGATTTAAAACTTGAGCTTGCACTGATACATCTAAGGCAGAAACAGATTCGTCGCAAATAATAAATTTAGGGTTTAAGGCTAAAGAACGAGCTATACAAATACGTTGACGTTGTCCACCAGAAAACTCATGTGGATATCTATAGAAATGTTGCTCAGGTAAATTTACTCTTCTAAGTAATTCCATTACACGTGCTTTACGTTCTTCATCATTATCGTAAACACCATGAACACGCATAGGTTCCATAATGGCTTCTCCAATCGTAATTCTAGGGTTTAATGACGAGTATGGATCTTGGAAAATGATTTGTAATTTTTTACGGTACTCTCTCATTTCTTTAGAACCTAAATGAGTAAGATCGTTACCTTCAAATATTATTTGACCTGATGTAGGTTCAACTAATTTTAGTATAGTTCTTCCTAAGGTTGTTTTACCACAACCAGATTCACCAACTAATCCTAGAGTTTCACCTGGGTAGACATCGAAAGTTACATCATTAACCGCTTTAACATAGTCTTTTGGTTTTCCAAAGATACCTTTGTTAATTGGGAAGTATGTCTTTAAATTTTTGATTTGAAGCACAGGCTCTTGTGCATATAGTTTTTCGTGTTGTTTAGCTGTTTGTTCTGGAGAAATAATTAAGCTATTGGTTACTTCCTCTACAGATTTATTTGTCTCATGCATTACTCCATCGCTATCCACGGTCATGAAATCAGACACTGTTGGTAACCATTCTAATCGTTTGTTTAATGGAGGACGACAAGCTAATAATCCTTTAGTGTAAGGGTGTTGAGGGTTAGTGAAAATATCTAAAACAGTACCTTGTTCAACTAATTTACCTTTGTACATTACCACAACTTTGTCTGCCAATTCTGCAATCACTCCTAAATCGTGAGTAATAAACATAATACCCATGTCGTGTTTAATTTGCAATTCGTTCATCAATTCCAAAATGGTTTTTTGAACGGTTACATCTAATGCAGTTGTTGGTTCATCGGCAATTAGTATAGATGGATTGCAAGACATAGCCATTGCAATCATTACTCTTTGCTTTTGTCCACCAGATATTTGGTGAGGGTAAGTATCAAAAATTACATCTGGACGAGGTAATTGAACTTGTTTAAAAAGATCTATTGTTCTTTCTTTTGCTTCTTTTTTACTCACTTTTTGGTGAAGTAAAATTGTTTCGGCAACCTGATCACCACAAGTGTAAACAGGGTTTAATGAGGTCATAGGCTCTTGAAATATCATTGCTATTTCATTCCCCCTTAATGTTCTCATTTCTTTTTCTGATACTTTGGCTAAATCAATTATACCATCTTTTGAGTGGAATAACATTTCTCCTGAAGCTATTCTTCCTGGAGGATTAGGAATTAAACGCATAGCTGATAAAGACGTAACAGATTTTCCTGAACCTGATTCTCCAACAATTCCAATGGTTTCACCTTTGTTAAGTGTAAATGAAACATCATTTACTGCTTTTACTGTTTCGTCTTCCGTACGGAATTCGGTAACTAAGTTTTTAATCTCTAAAAGTGTTCTGTCTTCCATAATTTTTTAACCTCGTTTTGAAAAGGGAATAAATTTAAGGTTAAAAATAAGATTAAACAAGGGTTAACCTTAATAACTGATTAAAGATTAGATGATTGATTTGATTACCAAGATTAACTCTGTCTAATTGTCTATCAATTAATAGTCTAAGTCGCTAATTAAGATAGATATGTATCCGTAATCTTGACTATCATTAACCATTGCAATTTCAATGTTTGCACCTGTTTTTTTGTTTTTTGTACGCCAAGAAGTATAGCCATCATCTTCAACTTTACCTTTTCCATGAATTTTATTAAAATAGGCGCTAAAATCTTTAAAAAGTTGATTAGCATCTTCAATTTTGTCAAAGTAAGCTGCTAGTTCTATTTCATAGAGTTTGTTGTCCGAAAAATCATAGGAAATGGTGTAGCTATTTCCCATATCTAATTTATAATCGAAATAGAGGTAGTCGGGCATATCGTCAATTAAATATTCACTATTTTCTAGTTGTTTAATTTCTGATATACTATTGCCAATTTCGGCACCTCTAAAAAAACCAGTTTCTGATTTTAAAAGCTTATCAAAGTAAGGGTTCTTTTTTTGCGTACAAGCAACTATAAGTGCAATTAAAATTATCGTAAAATATTGATTTTTAAGTTTCATTTTCAATTGATTATAATGTTGCTTTCAGTAATTAAAGGTTCATTTTTAAATCGTAAAAATAATTGAGTAAGAGCAACAACATCTTTCTGGCAATAAATTGCTATTCGCTCTAAATTGTTGTCTTTCCAATACACCTCATTTACCATACTTCCATCAATATCGTCTTTAGGTGTGGGAATATTAAAAATTGTAGTTAAAAGACTTAGAGATGTATAGTTTTTATAATCACCAAACTTCCATAAATGTAGGGTGTCTAGATGATTTACTTCCCATGGTTTTTTTCCAGCTAAATCTAAAATTTGAGGAATTTTTAAACCATTAATTAATGCTCTACGAGCAATGTAAGGGAAATCAAACTCTTTGCCATTATGAGCGCATAAAAGATGTTGAGGACTATTGAAATGTTGATTTAAAACTTCAAAAAAATTAGAAAGTAAAATCTTTTCATCATGATTAAAAAATGATTTTATTCTCAAATTTTTATCCCCATGTTCAATCTTAATGTATCCAACCGAAATACACACAATTTTACCAAATTCAGCATATATTCCAGCCCTATTATAAGTGTCAAAAGCCGACTCACCTTCTTTCTCTATTTTGTCAGACTTGTTTTCCCAATGAAAGCGAATAGCTTCAGGTAACTCGTCATAATTTTTAGCTTGAGATACAGTTTCGATATCTAAAAACAAAACCTTTTCTAAATTCACATTTTCTAACATAGAATTGTAATTTTTAATAGGTTCAAGTTAAGAAAAAATGACTGTTTATTTAATAAGGATTCCTTTTTTTTCGATTAGAGGTATGTTGGTGAAATTTTCCTCTTTAATGGTTTCAGCTAAAAAGATATATTTTTTATCAAGTAGCTCATTGTTATTGAAATAAGTTAACCAATACTCATTATGAAGACCAAATAAATTTTCCATTATAGGCTCTATTAGTGTAAAACTGTTGCCTTCAATATCCCCTAACCCATGTCTAAGCATTGATGTTTTTGTTTCTTCACCATTTTCTAATTTTAAATAGCCTTTAGAAGAAACAATTACTTGTTCAAGTTTTTGATTTTGAAGATTAATTAGATATACATTCCAAATATCTTCAAATAACTCGTTTTGTTCTTTAATAACTGCAACTGCTACATCCTTTACGGGTGTAGGATTTATATCTTTTTTCATTTTTTATTGAATTCAGAAATTGCTTTTTGAATGGTTTTGTCATTTTCGTTAACAATAACGTAATAACCAAAATTACCCCATAAGTCCTTACTAATAAAACCTTTTAAGCTTTCTATTATCAGTTTTTTAGATTCATGAATTTCTTTTAGATTTCGAGGTAATTCATTTGCTTCAGCGTATTTAATTACACTATTAAATAGGTTGTCATCAACCTTAAATTTTTCTTTAAAAGTTAATGCGTCTTTGTATTTTTCTTTTAGTTTATGTCTTTGGTTGTCAACATAGTTTAAAGAAAAGCTCTGTAAAATTCCTCGGTACCTCATTTCATAAAAATAAGGAGTGTTGCCAGCTGTATCTAGTGGTACAAAAATATCAGGCATTATACCACCTCCGCCATATACTATTTTTCCTTCAGGAGTGAAGTATTTTAATGAATCTGGAAAATGAATGCTATCTGAACTTAATAACTCTCCATTTAAATAACGGTTGTAAGACTCCATGTTATAACTTTCCATGTCATCAGTATATGGTTTTTGAATACACCTTCCGGTTGGTGTATAATATCTAGCCACAGTTAACCTTAATGCAGAACCATCTGGCCACATTACTTGTTCTTGAACTAATCCTTTACCAAATGAACGACGACCAATTATTGTTCCTCTGTCGTTATCTTGAATAGCTCCTGCTAAAATTTCACTTGCAGATGCTGAATTTTCGTTTATTAAGATAGACACTTTGATGTGTTTTAAAATGCCTTTTTTAGTAGAGAAGTATTCTTTTTTGTTTCTCACTCTACCTTCGGTATAAACAATCATTTTGTTTTTCATCAATAATTCATCTGCGATATCAGTTGCTGCAAATAAAACACCCCCACCGTTGCCTCTTAAATCTATTATTAGATTTTCCATCCCATCTTCTTTTAAGTTTTTAGTGGCTTCTAAAAATTCATTGTAAGTAGTTTTGGCAAAACGTGTTATTCTTATGTAACCAGTACTCTCGTTAATTAAGTATGGAGCATCAATGCTAAAAATTGGAATTTCATCCCTTACAATGTCAAAGGTTAATTTTTTCTTTATTCCTTTACGGATAATAGTAACTTTAACTTTTGTTCCTTTTGGACCTTTTAAGAGTTTGATTACATTCTCGTTTGTAATTCCATTACCCGCAATTTCAGAAGTATCAACTTTTACAATTCTATCACCTGCTTCTATACCTAATTTTTCTGAAGGTCCGTTTGGAATTGCAGAAATAACCATAACGGTATCTTCAATAATTCTAAACTCAATGCCTATACCTTCAAAATTACCTTCCAAAGGGTCGTTCATTCCGTTGAAATCTGTAGCGGGAATATAGTAGGAGTGAGGATCTAATTTTGATAAGATGGTTGCAATTGAACTTTCTGTAATAGCTTCTTTGTCTACCGAATCAACATAAGTATCTTCAACAAAATTTAATATTTCATTTAGTTTGTTAGCGGTGTTAAATCGAATGCTGCTTGGAAATATCTTTGTTTTTTCAGTTGAACTTTTAGATAAATAAGCCCCTAAATAAATTCCAATAACAATGCAAACAGCAAAAGTTAAAGGGAGTAAGTAAAAAAAAAGATTTCTATTGTTTTTCATTTAGTCTAAGGTTTCAATTTGGCACACTTCAATTCCTGAATCTTCTAAGAATGATAATCCTGAATTATCTTTGTAGCCCATGCAATAAACGACTCTTTTTATACCTGACTGTACAATTAATTTACTACACTCTTTACATGGAGAAAGGGTTATGTATAAAGTTGCTCCATTAATTTCGTGGGTAGATTTTGCTACTTTCAAAATCGCATTAGCTTCAGCATGCAAAACATACCAATGTGTTTCTCCCAAATCGTTTTCGCAACAATTGTCAAACCCTGTTGGAGTTCCGTTGTATCCATCAGATACAATCATACGATCTTTTACAATTAAAGCACCAACTTTTTTACGTGTACAATGTGATAGTTTAGCCCATTCTAAGGCCATTTTCAAATAAGCTTGATCGTAACGTAATTGTTTTTCTTTGCTGTATTCTTGCATAGTAAAATTTGTAGTCAACAAAAGTAGGGATTTGACTTTTAAAAATTGAGTGAGTTTTTATTTATTCATTTAAAAAGAATAAGTCAACCCACCCAATACATTAAATCGTTGAATACGGTAATCTTGCCATTTTTGGTATTTGGCTGCTGCAATATTGTTAAACTGAATAAATGCCGATAGTTTTTTAGTGTAACGATATTCTAAACCTAAGTTAGCATCAAAAATTCCTTTTAATTCAATAGCTTCTGGAGTTGTAATAATTTGATTGCTAGCATCGGTAAATGTTGTGTAAACCTTTGCAAATTGTTTGTTTATAAAGAAAAAATCTGCTTTTACAATAATTTTATCACTCAAATCATAAATACCATTTAAGCTAATTTTTAAATCTGGTCTGTGCCATGTTTTAATTTCATTTTCAGGAGTGTATCCATAATAATCACCTGCTAATATGATTTTAAGTTTTTCTAATTTTTGATAAGCTAACTCACCACTAATTTTAGTTAATGCAATAGTGTCGTAAATTACTGTAAACTGATTTTCTAATACATTATTTACATCTTTTACATAAAGTGGAAGTGTTTCTAATTTTTGCTTGCTAAAACTAGTATTAAAAGTTAGGTGATTGCTAATACTACCTCTAATACCAGCATAGATATTGTACTTTTGATTTGTGTTTGCTATTCCTATAGTTGTTGTGTTTATAAATGGATTTTCTGTATAAAAACTGTTTAAGTTATTTGGTGTTACACCTCCTGTTATTCCAACATAAGGTATAATAATTTGTTGTACAACATCATATTTAAATTCTGCTTCTGGATAAAAATGGAATTTAGTTTTATCCATTTTATTAATGTATAATCCCAACCCAACTTTAAATTGCCATTTGTCAGCTGTAGTTTTAATGTGAGGTTTTAAACCAACTATCATTGTATTATTTTGGTTTAAGCTGTTGTTGAGTTTGTTAAAATTTGTTTCAACATCAATAGCATACAACTCACTTTTATGGAATTTGCTTAAGCTACCAGAAAGGTTAACATTGTTTTCTTTAACATCCAACAAATCAACTATATGATGATAATTAATATCGAAGTTATAATCAAATTGAGCTGAATCGGTAAAGTTTCTAGTTAAACTTGCAGTACCGCTAAACTTATTGAAACGTTGCCTTAATAAATCTTTGTCGTTAATATCGGCAGTTGAACTTTCTGGGAACCCATAATAATGAATTACATTTCTATCGTAATCAAATTTGGCATAAAGCGTAAAATCTTTTAAAAAACGTTTGCCAAATAAACTGATATGGTTATCGCTGAAATCACTATAATCAATTCCTGAGATACCAGAGGAACTTAAATGATTGCCATAAAAGCCGTAAGAGAAATTTTTAGATCGTTTGGCATTATAATATAATTCTGCTAAAGGTGTTTTGTTGCTACCAAAGCCTAATTTTCCATAACCACTATACAATTTCACTAAAGGTTCTCCTTTAATTTTTGCAGGTTTAATCTCATTTACTTCAAAAGCTACAGGAACTTGCTTGTTCATGAAACTATATTTTAGCGTAGGTACAATTTTATCGGTGTCTTGGATACTAGGATTATCTTTTATTTTTATAGCATCTGATAATGTTGGACTAAAAGGTTTTACGGTAACAATAGTTGTAGTATCTAATGGAGTTTGAGCAATACTTTGATTAAAACCTAATAAGCAAGGAATAATAAAAAGCATGCTTGTAATTAGTTTTTTATATGTCATTTTTAAAATATTATTCATCTCCTTTACCCTCCTCATCTATGTTTTTTTCTTTAGGTTCGCTTTCTAAACTATCTTTTTCTTCAATTATTTTTTCTTCTTTATTTTGTTTAGGTAGTGGAATTTCTTCTTCCTCTATAGGAGGTTCTGGGTCACTAAAGAGTTTTTCAATGTCTAATTCATTGCCAAAATTTAGCTCAACTTCTTCTGGCTGTTCTGCTACTCTTTTAGAAGCTTCTTGTTCTTTTATAATATTTAGTTTTTCTGTAGCAATATTTACTAGTTCAGGGTATTTACTATTGTCTATTATATTTTGGAAAGTAACTTTAGCTTGAAATAAATCTTCTTTAGAAACATAGTTATCAGCAAGAAGAATTAAGGATTTGCCCATCCAATAATCATAACCAGGAAATTTCTTGATTAGGCTAAAAATTTCAGCTTCGCAATTATCGTATTCACCTCTTAAATATAAAATATGAGCAACATTGTATTTCGCCTCTGCACCAAATTTATTAGGTGACATTGAAGCGGTTGTAAATTCTTTTAAAGCTTTATTGTAATTGTCTAGAGCTAATAAAGCTTTCGCATAAATTAAGTGAGTTTCTGTAATTAAGTTAGCATCATCTATGTCTTTATTAATTACAATTTCACAGTATTTTATAGTAGCATCAATGTTATTGAATTGGTAATTTAATCGCATTTGCTCTACTTGAGCCTTAAATACATTTTCTGGGTTGTCAGCCAAATATTCTAATTGGTTATAGTTATTTAATGCATCATCAGTTTTACCCAATTCCAGATTTATTTTTGCAGCAGCTAATAAAGCATTTTCTGAAAAATTATTCTTTTGTGCTTGGATTACGTAGTTATAATCAATTAAAGCTTCATTGTTGAATCCTGACTTATACTCACATGTAGCTTTATAAAAATGTGCATTTAAAGCATAAGTTCCTTTAGGGTATTTTTCTAAGTATTTTGCAAACCCAGACACAGCTCTATCACAATTTCCACCCATGTAGCTATTCTCTGCTACTTCGTAATAGTCTGCATCTAAAATTAATGCTGCAGCATCAGTAGAACCAACTGTTCCTAAATAAGTTTCGTAAGTAGCTAAATCGCCTTGGTCTATGTATATTTTTTTAATTTTTTCTAATGATTCTTTAGACTCATCCGTATTTGGGTAAGTTTTAACCACTTCTTTAAATACAATGAGTGCATTGTTGTCATCTTTTTTGTTGTAATAAATCAATCCTTCTTTAACTAGTGATTTACTTACATAAGGACTCGTTGGATGATTATTTTTAATCTTTTTAAAGTTTTCTAAAGCTTTGTCATTATTGTTTTGCAGTAATTGAACTTCGGCAAGTTCATAAATGGCATCATCTAATAAATGACTATTTTGTTTTTGGTTTATCAAAGTCTCCAACAAATTTGCTTTTTCTTTGTAGTTACCAACAACTCCATTCGCAATTGCACTTTGGTATAAAGAATAATCAATTTGATGAACACCAATCATAGTTGCTTTGTCGTAATATTCAATAGCAGCTTTGTAATCTTGTTCCATAAAGAAGCAATCGGCAGTTCTGTTTAATGCGTCGTTTTTAATTTTTGACGATTTAATGTTTGTTGTGTTTTCATTATATTTTCTAAACCAAGTTTTAGCATTGCTATATTCTTTTAATTCAAAGTAAGCGTAACCAATATGGTAGTATGCTTTATTTAGGTTTTCAGTTCCAATAGCTTCAGGTTCGTAAATAAATTTTTTATACCTACCTATTGCTTCACTAAAATTATTTAATCGGTAAAAAGATTCAGCTCTCCAATAAATATTTTCTGCTTTAATTTTAGGGTTGAGAAGATATTTGTCTGATTTGTCAAAATATGAAATAGCTTCTTCATATTGTCTGTTATTAAACAGTTCAATACCTCTGTAGTGAGCTATTTTTTGATATGCTTCTTGTAAACTATTATCAAGGGTTTTAATGTTTTCTAATGATTGAATTGCTGCTTTGTAATTTTTTGTAGTATAATAAACAGCAACTAAATATTCATAAGCACTGCTTAATTTTTTTGAGTTAGGGTAGGTATTAATGTATTCTTCAAAAGCTTTAATTGCATCATTAAATGGGTGAAATGATAATTCGTAAGAAATTTTAGCAAAACTAAAAAGTGCATCTTCCTTAATTTGAGGATCAAAATCTGCTTGAGATGCAGCACGGAAAGAGCTTCTTGCAAATTGTTTGTTGTTAAGTTTTAAATAACATTCTGCTAAGTGGTAATGAGCAGTTTGTGAAATACTATCATTTTCATTAATCGATTTTTTAAACCATTCAATTGCTTGATCGCAACTATCAGCTTTATATAAAGCATAACCTAACTGATATTGATCTGCTCTTGAAGCTTCGTAAGGTTTCTCTTTTTGGTATCGTTTTAAGTATGGGATTGCTTCATTAAATTTATTTGATCGATAATAAGATTCTCCGATTAAACGAGCAATTTCTGGAGTCCGATTTGGAATTGCAGTATCAAGTAAAGCAGGTGCATATTCGATTAATTTATCGTATTTCTTTTGTAAATAATAGATTTGAGTAATGTAGTACGGAGTAATTGGAGAAAATTTTGGATTGCTATTTAATTGTAAAAATGTTTCTAAAGAAGATTCATATTTCTGCTGTAAATAGGCAACATGGGCATAGTAATATTTAGCAGGAGCAGCATATTTGTTATCTACATCTTTTATTTCGTAAAACTCTTTAGATGCTTCATCATAACTTTCATTAATGAAATAACTATATCCTTTCTTAAAATGGTATTCAGCTAATTCTTCAGGAGATAAATCGTAAGCATCAATTTTCGCAAACCAAGCTAAAGCTTCATCGTATTTTTTTCCTCTAAAATGGTAAGTGCCTAAATAAAAATAAGCTAATTTAACTTTAGGGCTTTCAGGATATTCATTGATAAATTCAATAAATAAGTTTTCGGCATCGGTATTAAATAATCTTAAACCGCAAAGTGCATGATAGTATTTTGCATTTACAGCAACTTCCGATTTTTTATCAGAAATCGTTTTTAAAACATCAGCAAATTTATCTTGAGCAGCACTATACTTTTCTTTATCGAAAAGCTCAGAAGCACTATTGTAAGTGCTTATTTCATGAGTGTAAATTGTAGTTTTTTGAGCAAAAAGAGCAATGCTCGATACGCTATTAACAATTAAAACGAGTATTAAATATTTTATCCTCAAAGTCAAATCCTTTACTTTATATTTATTCATGTTAAAATTAGAATGAATAGTGGGTATGCTCATTTTTCACTCATCAAGTTTTCAACGTGTTAGTGTTGAAATTATTTTATGATAGCTCCTTTTAATGCTGCTAGGTTGATTTAAATAATAATATATTTGTTTATCAATAAAATAGACCATTTTACGTTGGGTTATTACTTGAAATTTAAAACGAACAGAGATTATGATAATAGAAATGCAAGGGGTGAATATTTTTCAGCAAAAAAACTTAGTGCTGAAAGATGTAAACATTAAGATTAAAGCTGGAGAGTTCGTTTATTTAATTGGTAAAACAGGTTCGGGGAAAAGTAGTTTATTGAAAACACTGTATGGTGATCTGCCTTTGATTGAAGGGGTAGCAAATGTTGTAGATTTTAACTTGGGTACAATTAAAAGAAGAAAAATTCCTTTTTTGAGACGTAAACTTGGAATTGTGTTTCAGGATTTTCAATTATTATCTGATAGAAGTGTGAATGATAATTTATTGTTTGTACTTAAAGCAACTGGCTGGAAAAAAAAGAATGAGATTGAAGATAGAATTAAAGAAGTACTTACTAATGTTGGATTAGAAAACAAAGGGTTTAAGTTTCCACATGAGTTATCTGGAGGTGAGCAACAACGTGTAGTTATAGCAAGAGCATTGTTGAATGAACCTGATTTAATTTTAGCAGATGAACCAACAGGTAATTTAGATCCAGAAACATCTGAAGAAATAATGAAGCTGTTGTTTGATATAAGTAAAAAAGGAAAAGCTATTTTAATGGCAACTCACGATTTTCATTTGATGGGTAAATTTCCTACACGAACAATTAAATGTGAAAATAGCTCAGTAGTTGAAGTTGAAGGAGTGATGAACCAGTCAACTCCCTTTAATGCAATAACTAAATCTGAAGAAGAAAGATCAGAGGGTCATAACTTGTAATAAGCTATATGCTTTCTATTTTAATTCCTATTTATAATTTTAATGTAATTGCTTTTGTAAGAGATTTGCAACAGCAAGCTTACAATTGTGAAATTGATTTTGAAATTATTTGTTTGGATGATTTCTCTTCTGAGCAATTTAAACTTGGGAATAAGGAATTAAACAATTTTGATTCTGTTATTTATGATGAACTTAATCAGAATATTGGGCGCTCTAAAATTAGAAATCTATTAGCTCAAAAAGCAAAATATGAATGTTTACTTTTTTTAGATTGTGATTCGGCTGTAGTTGATAGTTATTTTATAAAACGCTATGTTGATGCTATAGATAATTCTTCAGTAATATATGGAGGAAGAAGTTATAAAGAACAATCTCCCAAAAAATCAGATGAACATTTTAGATGGTGGTATGGTGTGCAGCGAGAAACAATTCGTCTCGAAAACAGAAATAAACAACCTTACGATTCGTTTATGACAAATAATTTTTTAGTTAAAAAAACTATCTACCAAAGCATAAAGTTAGAAGAAACTTTAAAAGGATATGGACATGAAGATACTTTGTTTGGGTTGGAACTAAAAAAACAAAACATCAGAATAAAGCATATTGATAATCCGCTTTTTCATATTGGTTTAGAATCTTTTGAAGAGTATATTTTAAAAACAGAAGAGGGGATAAGAAATTTAAAGTATTTAATTGAAACTAATAAAATTGATACTTCAGTAAAGCTTTATCGATATTATTTGTTGTTGAAAAAATTTGGGTTGACAAATAAAATTTGGCGTTATTATTCTAATAATAAAAAAGAAATACTTCAAAAGCTACAAGAAAATGAACCAAATCTAAGATGGTTCGATTTGTATAAGCTAGGCTATTTAATCTCTTTAACTAAACCCTGAATAATTTTCTGTTCAGACTCCCAGTTTAATTCTTCAGCAGCTTTTATGGTGTTAGTTTTATAAGATTTAAGTTGCTCGCTATTTTCAAAAAGTTGGTTTATTTTTTTTGCTATAGCATTTGGGGTAATCTCATCAATAGTTTCGCCAACTTGGTATTGGTTAACAATTTTAGCCATTTCTGGTAGGTTTGATGTTAGCACAGGTACTTTTGCATTAATGTAATCAAACAACTTATTGGGTAGAGCATATTTGTAATTTAACCCTACATTTTCCTCTAAACTAAGCCCTAGGTCTGCTTGCATAGTGTAGTCGTGTAAAAGCTCAAAATGAATTTTGCCTAACATTTTTACTTTGTGGTTTAAATTTAATTCAAGAATCAAAGAAATAATATTTTCAAAAACGTCTCCATCTCCAATAATATAAAGAATTGTATTGTCAATTTCCTGCATAGCTTTAACTAAAGCTTCTAAACCTCTATTTATATTTACTGACCCTTGGTAAATAATAATGTTTTTATCGCCTTCTCTAAGGTTTTTTACAGTTAAAAAGGTTTTGTTCTTACGAGGAACATTGCGAACAACATTTACTTTTATGTTGTATTTCTCTTCATAGCATTTTGCAATGCTATTGCAAACAGTAATAACATTTTTAAGCTTTGGTAAAATTAACTCCTCAATTGTTTCCCATACTTTTTGAACTTTTGGTCTTTTTACTAATTCAGGAACCTCAGTAAAAAATTCATGACTATCATAAACTATTTTTTTTCCTTTAACTTTTGATGCTAAATAATTTGCAGGTAAAGTATCTAAATCATTGCTCCATAAAATATCAACATTGCTATAAAGCAAATAGAAAAATAAGCGAATGTTGTAGTTTGCATAAAAGAGAAATCCTTTATTGAAAAAGAGTTTAAATCGCTTTACATTGTAGTCTCTAGCAACTGGTAAACTTCCTTTTAATTCTCGTCCAACTAAAACAATTTTATACCCCATTTCAGAAAGTGTTTGGCAAATTTTTGCGACACGTTGATCAACGACTAAATCGTTGGTTACAGAAATGATAATTTTTTGTTGTTTTGGCATTGAGTTGTAAATCTACTCGATAATAACAAATCTATCAACACAATGGTATGAATATTTATTTTACACTTTTTTATTAATCTTTAAAATATCTGAATACATTTGGTAGGCTTAATAATATAAAATATGATTAAAAATATAGCAGTAATTGAAGGTGGTTATAGTCACGAAAAGGTAATTTCATTAAAGAGTGCTGAGACTGTTTTTAATAATATTGACACTTCCAAATATAGGCCTATTAAGGTGAGAATAGATGAGGAAGGATGGCTTGCATTTTATGAAGGAGAGAAAATAGCAATAGATAGAACAGATTTTTCTTTTAAAGGTGTAAAATTTGATTTTGCTTTTATTGTTATTCATGGTACACCTGGTGAAGATGGTAAATTACAAGCATATTTTGACATGCTAAATATTCCATATTCAACGAGTAATCATTTAACATCTACATTAACTTTTAATAAATTTGTTTGTAATCAATATCTTAAAAACTTCGGAATTAAAGTAGCAGAAGCAGTTTTAATTAAAAAGAATGAGAAAGTAGATGCAGAAGCAATAGTTTTAAAGGTTGGATTACCTTGCTTTGTAAAACCAGCTGATGGAGGAAGTAGTTTTGGAGTAACTAAAGTTAAAAAAGTAATTGAATTAACTGATGCTGTGATGAATGCCATGCAGCATGGCTCTCAGGTTGTTGTTGAGTCTTTTATGCAAGGTAGAGAAGTAACAAATGGTATTTATAAAAATATAAACGGAATAAAAGTCTTACCGATAACTGAAATTGTTACCAACAATGAATTCTTTGATTTTGAGGCAAAATATAAAGGGGAATCACAAGAAATTACTCCGGCTAATTTATCTAAAGAGGTTACTCAAAAAGTAAAAGAAACTACATATAAGATTTATTCAGTATTAGGACTATCTGGTATCTGTAGAGCAGATTATATTATTCAAAATAATGAGCCATTTTTGATAGAAATAAATACTGTTCCAGGTCAATCAACAGCAAGTATAATTCCTCAAATGGCAGCTTATGAAGGAATCTCTTTAAAGGAGTTGTACAATGAAGTTATTGAACTTGCTTTAAGTAACCAATAAGTTTAAAAGTTGCTTTAGCTCTATGG
Source organism: Vicingus serpentipes (assembly GCF_007993035.1). NCBI lineage: Bacteria > Pseudomonadati > Bacteroidota > Flavobacteriia > Flavobacteriales > Vicingaceae > Vicingus > Vicingus serpentipes. The sequence goes on along the minus strand of NZ_VOOS01000001.1, from coordinate 805,078 downwards.
CTAATTTTATTTTTAAGGGTTAAGTCCATTTCAGAAAAGGTAATATCAAATCCTTTTGGTTTAAAAATTGGGTCGTAACCAAAACCTTCTGAACCACTTTTTTTATTAGTCATTTCGCCTTCTGCAATTCCTTCAAAGCAAGTAGTTTCTCCATTAATAATTAAAGCAATCACAGTTTTAAATTGGGCAGAACGATTTTCAATGCCATCTAATTTTTTTAAAACTTTATTCATGTTGTTTTCAGCATTTTTTTGGTCTCCTGCATATCTAGCCGAATAAATACCCGGTTCTCCGTTTAATGCTTCAATTTCCAATCCTGTATCATCAGCAAAACAATTATAACCATACTTGTCAAAAACATAACTTGCCTTTTGAATGGCATTACCTTCAATTGTATTTGCTGTTTCAGGAATATCTTCTAAACACTCAATATCTTCTAAACTCAATATTTCTATTGAATTATTGAGTAAATGTTTTATTTCTTTAACTTTATTTTTGTTATTTGTAGCAAATACTAGTTTCATTTGAAAATACCTTTTAATATACCTTACATTTCGGGCAACGAAGTTAATTACATTAATGATGTAATAAAAATGCAAAGTTATTCTTCTACAGGGAAATATAATAAATTGTGTGAAGAAGAATTGACTACATTAACTAAATGTGATTGTGTACGATTAACAGGTAGCGCAACAGCGGCATTAGAGATTACGGCATTAGCCATAGATGTTAAACCAGGTGATGAAGTTATTTTACCTTCATTTACTTATGTTACAACAGCAAGTGCATTTGTTTTAAGAGGAGCAAAATTGGTTTTTGTGGATATTAATCCAAACACGATGTGCATGGATGAGTCCTTGCTAGAAAAAGCAATTTCATCAAAAACTAAAGCAATTGTTTTAGTGCATTACTCTGGCTTTACTTCTAATATTAATAAAGTGGTTCAATTGTGTCAAGAGAAAAACATTTATTTAATTGAAGATGCCGCACAATCAATAGATGCTTATTATGAAAATCAGCATTTAGGCACCTTTGGCGATTTTGGTTGTATTAGTTTTCATGATACCAAAAACATTCAATGTGGTGAAGGCGGAGCTTTATTAATTAATAATAAAGCACTATTAGAAAAAGTTGATTTAATCTTAGAAAAAGGGACAAATCGTAAAGACTTTTTATTAGGAAACGAAGGTACTTATACATGGAAAGATTTAGGTTCTAGTTTTGGACTTAGTGAAATTTCGGCAGCTTTTTTATTAGCCCAGTTAAAAGAAATTAAAAAGGTAACAACAAAAAGAAAAGAGTTGTATAATTTATATCAAGAAAAGCTAAAACCTTTAAAAGATATAAATAAGATTGATTTTCTATTGCATCAGAATAAGCATAATGCTCACATTTTTTTTATTAAGGTAAAAGATAAAGTTGAACGAAATAAATTAATTGACTATTTAGCTTCAAAAGGCATAGCAGCATATTTTCACTATTTACCATTACATTTAAGTGATATGGGTAAAGATTATCAATTTGTTAATTCTGAATTTGATTATACATTAATTGAGAGTGAACGATTGGTTCGGTTGCCTTTGTTTTATAATTTATCTATCCAACAATTAAATTACATAGTTGATTGTATTGATCAATTTTATCTATCTTAAGTTATGCTTCCTGAAATTACATGGATAGATATTTTTTTATGTATTTTATTGCTAGCTATTGGTGTTTATGGAGTTAATTATTTTAAGAGAAAATATAAAATAGACTCCCCTTTTTTTCTTTTGCTTTTTTATGCTAAAATTTTGGGATTAATAGCATTTATTTTATTCAATTTTTTTCATGAAAATTCGGGAGATACATTTGTGTTTTACAAAGGAGGGGGAATGTTGTTTAATAAATTCATAGAATCGCCCTCTGCTTATTTTAAGTTGATTTTTTCAGACTCTCAAAATATGATTGAAAACCTTAAAGGAGTGTGTGGTACTTGCGGATTTAGGGGGGATAACAGTTCTATTTTTATGATGAAAATAACATCTATATTTAATGTTGTTACGTTTAATTCGTTCTGGTTGAGTTCAATGTTATTTTGTTATGTCGCTTTTGTGGGGACATGGTTGATGTATATGGGGTTTGAGAAAGTATTTAATCCTTTGTCAAATTTGACTACTATTTTTATACTTTTTATTCCTTCCGTTTTATTTTGGACATCTGGAATTATGAAAGATACTCTTTGTTTTTCTGCACTTGGAGTGTTATTTTATTTTTTGTCAATAGAAATTTCATTCAAAAAAATAACTAATTGTTTGTTGATTGGATTATCTGTATTAATCTTGTTTTGGCTGAAAGTTTATATTTTAATATGTTTAGGATTAGCTTATTTTATTTACCTCCTTATTTTAATAATAAAAAAAAGAGCTTATTTAATTCATAACGTTTTGTTTGTATCAGCCGTCTTATTTGTTCTAATAGGTGTAGGTTTTGAGTTTTTAAATGATTTTAAATTATGGAATCATTCCTTAATTCGTCTAAAAGATTTTCATACGTACCACGCTTTAAATACTGATTATGGTTATAATTTAGGGGAAATGAACTATGGGTTTTTTAATTTATTATTAAAATCTCCACAAGCTATATTTACAGCTTTGTATAGGCCATTTTTTTGGGAAGTGTCAAATGTTTTTATTTTAGAAACAGCTGTAGAAAGTTTTTTACTTTTAATTTTATTCATCTATACAATGATTAATTGTAGATTAAAATTAATAGAAACAATAAAAAGTAAACAAGTTGTTATTTTCTTGTTGTTGTTTGTTTTTATTTTGTCTTATGTGGTAGGGATGACCTCATATAGTTTTGGAGCTTTGTCAAGGTATCGAGTACCCTTAATCCCTTTTTACATAGCTAGCTTATTGTATTTAGCTAGCTCATTAAAGAAGGGAGTTGAAGCTGTCTAAATACTTTTTTTTATTGGCTTCAATAGAGTATTTATTTTTTATTGTTTCAAATCCAGCTTTTCCAATTTGATTTCTCAATTCAACTGATTCTATTAACAACGAGATTTTACTAATCCATTCCTCTTCAGTTGAGGCTAGAAATCCATTTATACCATCATTAATTATTTCAGTATTTACACCAATAGGAGACATTATTGTAGGAATTACAAGTGACATATATTGCAAACCTTTAAACCCACATTTACCTTTTGTCCATTTGTCATTAGGTAAAGGCATAATTCCAATATCAATTTTATTTAAATCTTCTATTTCTTTTTCGAGATTCCATAGGGTAGTTGTTATATTCAATGTTGGGTAAGTCTTTTTTAAATCAACAATTACTTTAAAATTTATTATACCTGGGTATTTAGTACTTATTTTTTCCAGAGTTGGTATGAAATTTTCGAAATATTTTAAAGTTGTAGATGAGCCAGTCCATCCTATGCATATTTGATTTTTTGTTTTTGCTTTAATTTCAGGTATATGATAATTTGTATCTATTGTTGTGGGAATTAAGACAACATTAGAATTATATTTTTTAGAAAAATCTACTAAATATTTATTTCCGGCAAAAACCATATCTGACAATTGTATAATTTCAATGGTTTTTTCAGGCTTTTTAAGCCATCCCCATTTTTTATTACCCTCAGAAACATCATGAAGCCAAATTGCATCATCAAAATCAAAAATAAATTTAGCCTTTGATTTAGCTATCTTCTTTTCAAAAATAGTAGAACCAGTAAAAAAAGCTTCTCTATAAACAAAAATGATATCATAATTATTATATGTCTTAGCCTCAATATATCTTTTAATAAAAGATTTTAATAAAATGATGGCTTTAATAATTGGAAATGATTTATTGTAAAAATGTTTGTCATCTTTTTCGTTTAATAAAAATGATATTGTAATTTCGAATCCATTTTCTTCTAAAAAATCAAGATATTGTTCGAATCTAAATCTTTGACCAGGAGATCTATTTTTTCTATGGTTTGTAATAACTAATACTTTCTTACTCATAAAAATATTTTACGATGATAATTTCTCATAAACATCATTGTACAAAGTTATGCCTTTTTCTAAATCATAGAATTCTTTTGATTTCTCTCTTATCTCAGAGGGGTTTATATTCATTAAATTATTAATCTGCTCAATAGCAATTTTATATGAATCTGGAGAAAAATCATTCAAGCAATAGCCGGATTTTGTTTTGTTTATTATTAATTCAACATCTCCAACATTATTATTGCATATGATGGGTATTCCCATAGCCATCAATTCACCCATTTTAGTAGGAGAACTTGCCTTTTTTGAAAAGGATGGCTTGATAAAGAAAATGCTTATGTCTGATGCTGATGCATATTTGGGTAAATCAGCTCTAGGAGAAAATTTTACAATAAAATCATTAGGAGTTAATCCATATTTTTCTCCATGATTGAGAATGATTTGTTTGTCATCAGGTGTCAAAAATAAAAATTTACAATCAGATTTTGTTGTTTTTAAATAGCTGTAAAACTCTAGCATTTCATCTAACAAATACCATGTTCCAATAGATCCAATATAAGAAACAACAAAAGTATTTTCGTTTAACATTAAATTTTGTTTAGCAATTTTTTTCTTGTCAATGGAGTTTAAAGTAAATAACTTATAGTCGGCAGCACATGGAATTACTTGTATTTTGTTAGGGTTTATGTTATTAATATTCCAAGCTAAGATTTCCGTTTTGCCGGTTTCAGTTAAACTTATAATTTGGTCAGAGTATTTAATAAATTCAATTTCTTTCTTCTTAAAATAATTGTAAATTTTATTAAAAATAGGATTGTTCAAACCCCAAATACCTCCTTCTATTCGTTCGTCAGCCCAGAAACCTCTCATGTCAAAAATTAATTTAATATTAACTTTTTGCTTAAATGCTAATCCTATTAATGATGATAGATAACTTCTACAATGAAGAATTTTATATTGATGAGTTGTAATTAATTTTTTTGTTTTGATGTTTAATTTAAGAATGTTCCAAACTGAAGAAATAACAGGAATTTTATTTGAGTATTTTACTGACTCCCATTTAATATTATTTGTATCACAAATCTTTTGAATTAATGAATTATTCTTTTGATAATTAATAGGTTTGTCGCATGATAAAATTGTAAAGTCATGCCCCTTTTTTGCTAAACCAATTACATAAGGTAAAACTTGTGATTGACCTAATGGATCAGTTAATCCATCATAAGTAATATAAAGTACTTTCATTTTATTAGATTTGACTTAATTTTATTAAAATTTGGATACAGTACTTTCTATATGGGATTTTTTTCTTACGCCTATATACATATTAGTTATATGTGTAATTGGATATATTATCAAAAATACACAAATAAAAAAAAAATCGGAGTATAAATATTTTTTGGCAGGCTTAACATTCAAGTTGTTAGGAGGAATTGCATTTGCTTTAGTATATGTTTTTTATTATGATGGAGGAGATACTCATTCTTATTTTTTAGACGCGTGCTCTTTAGGAAGGTTATTTTTTAAAGAACCTTCAGCTGCGTTTTCTATTCTTATGAATAATTTAACCCCTGAAAATCACACTTATTTTAACATAGATACTGGATGGCCCCATAATTATGTCTGGCGAGATCCAAATACTTATACTGTGGCTAGATATACTTCAATATTAACTTTCTTTAGTTTTAGAACTTACATACCTACAACTTTGATAGTTAGCTCATTATCGTATATCGGTATTTGGAAATTATTCATGTTGTTTACTCATTTTTATAAAGAAAATATTAAATTTTTAGCTATATCAATTTTATTTATGCCAAGCTTTATTTTTTGGGGTTCAGGGATTATGAAAGATACATATATTGTTGGCGCTACATGTTGGTTTACGTATAATTTTTATAGAATATTTATTAATCGAAGTAAGGTTTTAATTAATTTCTTGTTTTTGGTTATGAACTTTATAATTATTCTTAACATAAAGCCATATGTTATAAGTTGTATGATTCCTTGTATGCTTCTTTGGTTAAATCAATCATATATGCAAAATGTTAAATCGAGCTTTATAAAAGTTGTTATAATGCCTATTTTGCTAATAGGATTGACATTTTCAGGAGTTGTTTTATTTAGTAATATAGGTGATTCCATGGGTGACTATGGAGATTTTGATTCTGCAATTCAGAAAGCTAAGATTACACAAGAAGATTTGCTTCGTGAAAGTCAATATGGAAGTAATAATTATAATTTAGGAGAAATTGATGGGTCAATTAGTAGTTTATTGAGAATAGGGCCACTAGCAATTTTTACTACGCTTTACAGGCCATTCCTAAGTGAGATTGGAAACATTTTAATGGCTCTTTCAGCTTTAGAAAATTTTATTTTGTTAATTTTTACTATTGTAGTTATAATGAAAATTAGACCCTATAAAATGATTCAAATAATAAAAAATGATCCACTTATTTTATATTCGATAGTATTTAGTATTATGTTTGCATTCGGAGTGGGTATTGCTACTGCAAATTTTGGGGCATTAGTTCGTTATAAAATTCCACTTATTCCATTTTATTTTTCTTCTCTTTTTTTAATATATCAAATTGCAAAAAATGAAAAAAAACAAAAAAGATAAGAATTATTCAATTTTGGATATATACCATCGATTATACCACATGTTAAAGTAAATTAAAGCCCATAGCCTTTTATAATGGAAATCAGACCCAGATTTAAATTCATGTACTAATTTTTCAATATAATTGAAATTAAATAAACCTATTTGTTCTACGATTTCTTTATTTAAGTAATCATCAATCAAATAAGATAAATCAGTTTTCAACCAATATCCGATAGGGGCAGGGAATCCCCATTTTTGTCGATAGACTAACTCTTTAGGTAAATAGCTAGATAATAATTTCTTAAGTAAATACTTTTGTTCTCCGTCTTTTATTTTTAAATTCATAGGAAGATTAATTGCAAACTCAACAAAGTTGTGATCTAACATAGGAACTCTAACTTCCAATCCAGAACTCATGGAGGCTATATCTATTTTATGAAGTAAATCATTAGATAAATAATTTTGGATATCAAATAGTGATATTTTTTCAAAAGGATGTATAGGTAAGGCATCAATTTTTTGCCAATTCTGGAATGTTGAGGTATGCTTATAAGGCTCATTAAAAAGTTGAGTAATTTCTTTTTCGGTAAACATATATTGCTCTTGCGACCATATATGCATCCAGTTGTTTTCAAAATCAGGAATATCCATTACCCTTGCAGCTCTTTTATTTTTATTATTTAATGTACTCAACAATATTGAAGCTAGTTTAACAGCTGACTTCCCTCCTAATTTTTTTAATTTTTCAATTCTTGTATGCCAGTTATAATATCCGTACCCCATAAATAATTCATCTCCTCCATCCCCACTGAAAGCAACAGTTACATGTTCTTTTGTTTTTTTAGAGAGAATTGAGGTAGGGATAACAGATGGAACAGCAAAAGGTTCATCATAATAATCTACAATAAATTCAATATGTTTTTTTGCCTCAGCATCATTTACTAATTGATAATGATGGTTAGTTTTTAAGACTTCAGAAACTCTCTTAGCAAAACCGGACTCGTCGTATTGAGTGATGTCAAATCCTATATTAAAAGTTTCTATAGGAACAGAGTTTATTTCTTGAAATATAGAGCAAATTAAAGAACTGTCGGTTCCTCCGCTCAAAAAAGAACCTATAGGAACGTCACTAATTTTTCTTAAATCAATAGATTGAGCTAGTTTTTCTTTTAATTTAGCTATCGCTTCTTCTTCTGATATGGAAGTGTTTGGTTTTAGTTTATCTATGATGTCATAGTACTGTTTAATTTCTGTCTCCCTACCTTTTTTTAAAATTAAATAATGGCCTGGTTTTAATTTAAAGTAATGATTAAAAACTGTTTGTTCCTGTGGGATATATTCTAAAAACAAATAATCTTTAATTGCTTTTTTGTTTAAAATTTTAGGGAGGTTTAACGATAACAAAGCTTTTAATTCAGAAGCAAAGGCAAAAGTTTTTCCGTCAAAAAAATACAGCAATGGTTTTATTCCAAATCGATCTCTAAATAGATAAAGTTTGTTTTCAGTTTTATCTAATATCGCAATAGCAAACATTCCATTTAAATGATGTACAAAATCTTCTCCATATTCAACAAATGCTTCTAGTATTATTTCTGTATCAGAAGTAGTTCTCCATGTTCTTTCAATATTTTTTGCTATTTCTTTGTAATTATAGACTTCGCCATTAAACACAATTACATACCTTTCACAATGCGATGTCATGGGTTGATTCGCGTGTTCTGATAAATCAAGAATGCTTAATCTTCGGTGTCCTAATCCAATGGATGAAGATTCATCATAAAAATAACCCTCTGTATCTGGACCTCTATGCTTTATAGAGCGAGTCATTTTGTACAAATGTTCAATATTGAATTTTTGAGAAACAAAGCCGGTTATTCCACACATGGAGTTATTTTTTTACTGCAAAAATTTTTATGGTGTCACCTAATCGAAAGAAAGAAAGAATAGAATTTATTAAGTCCTTTATAATTGCTAAAACAAAACTAGTTTCTATTTTATTTCTTAATATTTCATCATCAGAATCATCAGAATTTCCAAGAGAGATGTTGGCACCTTTACTTTTTTTATAAACTGTTAAGCTAATACCTGTAGTTTTCGCTTTTATTGGTATTAGAGAACAATCTTTTAAAACTTTTGATAGTGTTTTTACTGAATAATAAGATAAATGTTCTGGATAAAATATTTGCTGCCATTTATTTTTTAAATATCTTCTACTTAGCGAGTTAAAATTAGGTGTAGTAATATAAAAAACGCCTCCTTTTCTAAGTAAGTTTTTAATGTTCTCTATCTCATTACATGGGTTGTTGATATGCTCTATAACTTCAAATGATGTGATTACATCAAATTTAACCGTATAGTTTAATGTTGATAAAACTCCATCTGCCATTTTGATGCCATTTTGAATGCCTAACTTTACTTTATCTTCACCATACTCAGTTCCATAGACATCCCAACCTCTTTTTTTTGCTTCAATTAAAAAAGTTCCTGTTCCGGTACCAATATCTAATAGGTTGTTATTTTCTCTATATTTTTCAAAATAATCAAGTAGTTCATTATATCTAGCAATTGTTATTGGAGAAATATATTCATATTCTCCATATCCATCATAAAAACTACTTAAATCTTTTTGAGAAGGAATTTTAACAGAAAATACAAATCCACATTTTTTACACTTACATAAAAAAGCATCTTTATAATCCGTCATTTTTTTAAGTTTAGGAGAAGAACATATTAAACATGTCTGGTGGAATTTCATTTTTTATAAATTTTTCACAGTTCAATAAGAACTATATTCTTCAAGAATTAATTTTTAATTTTCGATATGTATTGTATAAAAAAGTAAGTAGTTTTTCATTGTTTGGATAATCATTATAAGTTTTTATGGGTAGTGCTAATATATCTTCAAATTCTGTTAAAGTAATTCCAAGTTTTTTTGCGACATATTCTTTTTCTGCATCTATTTTTTCTGCATTGTAGGGTAAGTTTTTTAATTCTTTAATTGCTTCTTCTCTGGTTATTTCACCAGTACATATTTGTGTGGAGAATGTCGCTTTTCGGTAGTCGACACCAAATTTAATAGGCTGAAGATAGGATTGAATAAAGCCCGTAAACTTAGATTCATAATGTTTACCCCCATAATACTGCCATCCAAGGTTTTCTTGAAGTAATGCCATCGCATCATCTTTAGAAAAAGGAACGTAATTTAAAAGATAAAATATTCTAATTCCTCTAACCTTCTTATAATAAATCTCTTTTTTATAATCAAAAGCAGGAAACGTCTTTAATTTTTTTGTACCATATTTTCTATGAATACTTTTTAATAGTTTTAAATCTTTAGGGTCGTAAAACCAACTATTTGGTAAAATCCCTTCAGTAGCATAGTTACCTCCACTAATCACATGTTTTACTTTGTTGTTAGCAGCTATTTTATGCAATGCTGCAGGTATAGCTGTGTCTGTAGGTATTTCCATTTCAACTATTGAAGCTCTTAAAAAAGCAAGTTGTATATCTTTAAACTCTTCCCAATCTAGAACATAACTTTGATAATCAACACCTAATTTGCTACATACATTCTTAATATTTTTAACTGCCTCTTCAGAATTCCATCCATTATCCATATGAACAGCTAAAGGTCTTAATCCTAATTGAACGGCCTTATATAGGACATAGCTACTATCAATACCTCCACTTACTCCTATTATACAATCGTAAGGATTCCCCTTTCCATCTTGCTTAATCTTTTCAAGCTCTATAGCGAGTTGTTTGTCAGTTTCTTCTCCTTGATAAACTAATTTAGCTGTTTTTTCAAAAAACTCTTTACAATGATTACAATATCCTTCTTCATCAAACTCGATAAACGGATCACTAGTGTCCATTACACATCTAGTACATTGCTTATATTCTTTTTTTTTCAATTAATTTTAAAATTAAAAAGTTAAACTTCCTTTTTCAGGATAATTAATTAGTACTCCTTTTTGATTTCCATGGTATACAAACATGCTACCAGCAGCTAGACCATTAGCATATCCATTAACATATGCCTCTTGAAGATCTGTAATCTTTGCAGCTCCACCCAAAGCAATAACTGGAACAGTTACAGCTTCTGATATTTTTTTAATTAAATCAATATCGTACCCTTCCATGTTCCCATCTCTATCAATCGATTGTATTATAATTTCCCCAGATCCTTTTTCCTCCATTAATTTTGCAAACTCTACTGGATCATATTTAGTAACTTTAGTACCACCTAATATCCATGTTTTTAGATTTCCAAATCGTTTTTTTTTGACATCTATGCATACTACAATTGTTGATGAGCCAAAAGTATTTGCGGCTTGTTTTATAAAGTCTGGATTTTCAGCAGCATAAGTATTAATAATGACTTTTTCTGCACCAACTCCAATTATAGATCTAATATCTTCTATTGTTCTAATACCTCCACCAACAGCAAATGGCATATTTGCTTCTTCACCAACATCTTTGACGAAATCTAATGAAATTAATCGTTTTTCTTTGCTTGCTAGAATATCTAAAAAAACTAGTTCATCAGCTTTTAAATCATTAAAAATTTTTACAGCATTAATAGGATCTCCAATATAATTTGGCTTAGTAAATTTTACAGTTTTCACTAAGCCTTGTCCTTTTAATAATAAAACTGGTATGACTCGAGGTCTAAACATACTATAATGCTATAAAATTTTTCAGTAATTGCACCCCAACATCATGACTTTTCTCTGGATGATATTGAACACCAAAAATATTCTCTTGCTGAAAAGCAGATATAAACTCATGTTCATATACAGTTGTATTTAAAGTGATATTAGTATTATTTGTTTTAACATGGTATGAATGGACAAAATAAAATTCAGATCCATCAGGTATTCCAACCATTAATCTACTGTCCTTGTTGCTAATAATTTGATTCCAACCAGTATGTGGCACTTTAAATTTTAACGTATCATTCACTTTAAATTTAATTACCTCTGCATCAATCCAATCTAAACCTTGAACATTACCTTCTTCACTTTTTTTAGTCATTATTTGCATTCCTAAACATATTCCTAAGACAGGTTTTTTCTCTTCAATTACTAAATTATTTAAAATATTAATAAGGTTTAACTTTTTTAAGTTTTCCATTGCTTTTCCAAAATGGCCAACTCCTGGAAGTATTATTTTGTCTGCAGATTTAATAACTGTAATATCTGAACTTACAATAACATTTGATGATAGTTGGTTTATTTTCTTCTTTACGGATAACAAATTACCCATTTTATAATCTATAATCACTATCATATTTAAACTATTATACAATATTAAGTATTATTTTCGCCAACTCTTGAGTTTGAATTTTTCGTGAATACATTTCCGTATTAACAGCATCACATGAAATAGTCCTTTTTTTTGAGAACTCTTTGTACAATTCTTTTAAAACATCATTCAAATGTAGCTCATCTTTAATAATTATAGCTGAGTTGGTGGACTTAAGCATGTCTTCTTGTAAATGCTGAAATTCTGATCCTAGCTCCTCTATCAAATAATGTTGTTTTTTCAGCCTTTTTGATTCAAAATCATCAGTATAACAAAAGAGTATTTTACGTTTTAAAGCAACATAATCAAATATTTTAGTCCCTAAAAATGAATAATTATTAAATAATAAAAACAAATTATCTGTTGCTATTTTTTTTAATAATTCTGAGTTCTGCATTTTAGGGTATATGTTAATAAATCCTTCTAACTTTTTATATCTTGTATTAATAAGCTCTTTAAGCTCAACTTCTTTGTTAATTCCGTAAAAATTAATTTCAAAATTATTAGGTTCATATTCTTCAATAAATTTTAATACAACCATAAAAAAATTATTAATGGGATACCAATCGTAAATAGTTCCCATATAAGCAACACTCATTTTATCTTTGTTTTGGCTTAGATGACTTGTCATTTTAACTAAATCTTCATCATACCCATTATAAATAATATATGCATTATTTATTTTTGTTAATTCCATGATTTTTATTTTTAAAAATTCAGAAACCGTAGTTATTGTTTTTGCTTGAGGAATTATTTTTTTTTCAAAAAAGGAGCACCACTTTTGATATAATTTATACTTCTGAATTGGGATGTCTTGTGACCAAGGATCTCGATAATCTGCTATCCAAGGAATATTATGTTTTTTGGATAATTTATTAGCATAACTAAAAAGAACAAAAGGATCTCCTGTTGCAATAATGACATCTACTTGTTCTTCTTTTAGAAAATTATTTGCTTCTTTATAGATTTGAGCTTTAGGGCCAATTATGAAAATATATTGAATAAACTCGTAATAAGCTGATATTAACTTACGAATAAATTTAAATCTTTTTTCTCCATATTTTAACAAAAGCTTATTACTAATGTTAGGCTTGAATGGAGCTTTAATAATTGTTCCTTCTTTATTATGGTCTATTATTTTATAATCTGATTTACTAGGTAAGATGTAATCTAACTTATTGCCTTTTTTGTTTTCCCATTGACGTGTAACTACTATTGGGTAAATACCAAATTCTGATAAATTTTTATACCAGCCATAAGGTCTTAAGCCACCAACTGATATATATGGAGGGAAATCATATGCTAATATGAGTATTTTTTTCAATTTTTATATTACTAGTCTAATAACTTCAAATGCCTCTGCATATTCACAACCAATTTGAACTCCTCTTGTTTTAGCTAAAGAAAAAATAAAATCCTTATCCATATAATTTCTTCCCTCCTGACTTTTATATTCTTTCAAAGCTTCTGCTTTTTTTGAAACATGTTTTTTTTCTAATTTAACAAAAGATGTTGTGTTAAAACTTAAATTATTCCAAATAAGCTCATAGCCAAGAATAGTTATATTTTTGAAGGCTCTTAATCCTTCTTCAGCAACTGTATGATGATCTTGATGAACATCATTTAATGAAGGCATAAATACCAAATCAATTTCCAAGGCTTTCTTTAATCTAACTAATTCATCTAGAATCTCTTGTCTAACATAGTTTAGTTTTCTTACTTGAAAATTATAAATTATAAGTTTATCAGGTTGGACTCCTAATTTTTTAGTAGCATTTTTGACCTCCTTTTTTAAGGTGTCATTAGGAAAACCTTCTGGTAGAGATTCCTCAGCAGTAGAAAATGCAGCATAATACACATTAACATTCTGCTCCAATAGCTTTGCGATTGTACCACCACAGCCCAATTCTCCATCATCTGTATGTGGTGCTAGAACTAATACATTTTTTATATCATTTACCATTTTCAAACTTTCTTTAAATATAATTGTTTCTGTTTTAGGGATTATTCTTGAAGTATTAAAATTAATCTTTCCCAAAAATAACACATGAATTATTTTTCCAAAAACTAATAAAACAAATACTCGATAACCTTTTATTTAAATGCCAATATTGTAAAGTCATGAGGCAAATAATCATGGGACAAAACAATTCTTTTAGTAAAAAAAGAATTGCAGATCTTAAATAAATCTGTTGGTTCATGATAAACCGAAATCTCATCTTTATTATTAGATTCTGAAGATAAAAAATTAACCCCAAACCCTATATTTATAATTGAATATAGAGATGTAAAATCCTCCACAAATGTTTTTTGAGTTTCATTAGTATTATTACCCAAATTATAAATACCACTCGCAACAATATAATCAACAGAACATTCTAACTCTTTTAATATTTGTTTTACCCCTCCATTTATTAACTGGATACCTTTTTTTGTTTTTCTTACTTCGTCAATAAAGTTTTTATTAATATCTGCCCCAATGTAATTTATTGAAGAGAAACCATTTTTTATAAGATAATCATTAAAATGACACAAGCCACACCCTAAATCTAACACTGTAAACCCCTCTTTATTTAAGAATAATTTCGATAGAGCTTCGAATCTTTTTTCTTGGCTTTGTTTGCTGCCCCATAAAGCTTTCGGTGTAAACCCATTTTTAGCTATCATTTGATTATGAGTTTCTAAATACATATTTTCTAGTCTACTATTATTTTTCACGCTTTATTTTTGTTAATAATTCTTTTAAATCTGTACTATAATCTATGTGTTTAGAACAAGTCTCTGCATTTTCTTTGTAATAATTATAATTCCCGAGTATTTTAAAATAAGCGGTTTTTAAATCATTTTTCAAGTTTTCGTCACTTTCATTTAACAAAATTCCATTGTTAAATGTACTTATAATTTGCCTTTGCTCTGGCAAATTAATACAGATTATCGGTAAATTCATTTTTATCGACTCTAGAAATTTATTTGGTAGTGAAAAAAGGCATTGCAAATAATTATTATACAAGGTTGGAACAATAGATAATTTAGCATATTTTCCAATCAATGGCATTAAATGATGAGGTACAGCATTGATTTGAATAATTTTATTCTGGATATTATATTTAGCAATTAGGTTATCAAAATGACCATTACTAACATCTCTTCCAAGTAATATCAATTTTGCATTATCATCTAAATCTTTTAGTCCTTCTAATACAAATTCAAGTCCATTTAGTTTTTCCATATAAAATCCGAAGTAAATAATAATATTATAATGCTTATTTTTCTCTAAAATTTTATAAATATTTCGGTCATAATCAGTGAGATTTTTTTCATCTTTTAAAGGAGAAAAATTAGGCACATTTCGAATAACCATTACTCTATTTTTGGGTTTAAAAATATATTCAAACATAGAAGCAATTGATACACTCGGAGCAATAATTTCGTTAGCATGTTTAACATCATTAATCTCCATTTTTTTTTCAATCCATCGCCAAATTTTGGATTTCAATCTAATACTCAATTTTTCCTCTTCAAAAAATTCCAACTGGTAGTCCTGGAAAAACTCGTGAGAATCATAAATAAGGTTCATATTTTCTTTCTTTTGCTTAATTAACTTAGCTAGATTAAGCATGTAGTGATCATTAGCTATTATGTTTTTGAATAAAAACATATCCAAAATTTTCTTAGCCTCATTTTTTCTTAGAGAAATGAGAGATCTTGGAGTAATAATATCAGGTGATATTATATTATAGATGGATAAATTTTTGTCAATAACAATTTTTTTATGCTGACTAGAGTGAAATCCTAAGATGGCGACTTTAAATCCATTATCTTTAAGAAAATAAGCTATTCTAAAAACCCTAGAATCTGAAGAATAATTAACTCCTACTTTATCCAAAAGGATAATTATATCAAATTTATTTTTCAATTGAACCGCTGGCATTGATTAGATTAATAGATTTTTCTCTTGTGTTATTTAATAATAAGTCTATAATTGAAACTCCTTTTATAAAATCTTCAGAATTCTGTGAATAGACTGGATGATCAAATTTTTGATAAACAATATTACCGCCATTTTTAACAATCTTATCAGTATTTATATAATTTAAAGATGCTCCAAGTCCGAGTAAAATATGGCTACTACTTGTTCTCTCCAACAATGAAAGAAACAATTCATCTTCCTTTTTTCCTCTAATATCTAATTCTGAGGCTAAGTAAGTCTCAGTATTTATATTTAAATAATCTTTAATTAAATTAATAATTGCAAAATCTATATCCAACAACCATTTATGCTTATATTTCATTACCCCTTGTAATAAGGGGAAAAACTCATCAAATCCTTTGCATTTACTATAATTATGAATAATAGATTTCATGTGTTTTTTACAACCTCTATAAGAATGAGAATAGTCAAGTTCAACATCCTTAATTAATAATGAAGACTTATTTTTATTTTTAACTGGTAGAGACAATTTTAGTATCCTGTCATTTTGAATAATTCTATTTCTATTTAGATAATGATAACTCGTAAAATGCATATTATCCATAACTACAAATTTGTCAGAAAGCAACATTTTATTTATGTAACCACACCATGGGAGATAATGAGGTTGATGGGCTGAAACAATCATTGAATTAATATTTTAATCAACTTATCTAAATTGCTTTCGTATGTGTGATAATTCTTAAAAAAGTTATAACCAGATAAGCCTATTTTTTTTCTTAATGAATTGTTAGGAATTATATTTTTTAATTGAATCTTCCAATCGTTTATATTATTTGCTAAAATAAAATGTGTTTTATCTATCATACCTTCAAAAATTCCATGTTCAGATGTGATTAACGGGATGCCACAAGCCATAAATTCAAGTGATTTCATAGAAGATTTAGCTTTAAGGGTGTCTGTGTCACCAAAATATGGAGCAATACCTATGTCTAGATCAGTTAGCCAGTCAGAGTAGTTAAATCCTGGATCCTTCCATGTATACATTTTAACTCGTTTTAAATCCATAATTAACCCATCACGGCATAAAAAATGGAAAGAGACATTAGGGAATATGTCCTCGATAAATTTAAGCTCGTTTTCTATCTTTTTCAAGTAGATCATATTGCCGCGACTTCCCATCCATCCTATTTTTATTTTATCATTAGTAACGTAGTTTTTTTTTATTGTGTAATTTGAATAATCTATTGTCATATTTAATAGATAGGAATTTGAATTCAGTGATAAGTAATAGTTTTTTAAAAATGATGTTGAAACAGTAACCTTACTAGCATTTTTGACTGAGTTTATAGTTAAATTATAATTACTTACGTAATCTGCATCATAATAATCCATAATTACTTTTGGATGAATAATAGATAATAATTTTTCGAAGAATGCATCTTTGAAGGGGTAGAAAGGAATGAAATTTCTTTGAATCCAAATAGTGTTATAATTATTTACCCGTGATATAATTCTCAATCTTCTAAATAATACTATAAAATAAAAATAATATCTTTTTATGGGATTTTTTGATTCATGAAATTTTAGCAATTCTTTATCGTTAGATGCCCAATAAACATCAAAACATAGTCCTCTTTTTTCAAAGTAAGGTTTCCAATTAGCAATTCTTTCATGCCCTCCAGGCCAATTATAAGGATAGTAAGGTAAGGCTAATATGTCTGCTTTTCTGATGTTGGTATCGCTTTTTCTTATCAGAAAAATCAAAATAAAAAAGTAATAAGCAAATTTAGATACCAGAAGGAATAATAAATCTAATATTTTAGTATAAATCCTATTCAATACTATCGTATTTCAGTTTGTTTATAATACAACCTTCTTTTATCTCATAAATATCATCACAAAATCGGAGAGAAGAAAGGCGGTGAGTAATCATGATTATTGTATAATTTTTGTCTGTTAAATTATTAATAGTTTCTATTATTTCTTGTTCAGTTTTATTATCTAAAGCACTTGTAGCTTCATCAAAAATTAATATCTCAACTTCTTTATATAGTGATCGGGCAATAGCAATTCTTTGTCTCTGTCCTCCTGATAAATTACTTCCAAACTCACCAACTTTAGTATATTCTTTATCCACTAAAGTTTCAACTAAGCTATCTAACTTTGCTAATTCAATGCAATTTTTAAGTTTTTCGAAATTAATTTCACTTAATTTTTCTCCAAAGGCAATATTCTCTGCTAAAGAACAATCTAATAAATAAAAATCTTGTTGAACATAACCAATTTTATCTCTCCATTTTATTGATTTTGCTGCATTGATTAAATTATCATCTATTAATATTGACCCTGTTTCAGGTTTTAAAAATCCTAAAATAATTTTAATTAAAGTAGATTTACCTGAGCCAGACTCTCCAATTAATCCAATTTTATCACCTTTTGAAATTAGTATATTAATTTTTTCTAAAACGTAGTTCTCCTTGTCAGGAAATTTAAAACTAATATTATTGATATGTATAGATTTATTAAAAATAACTTCTTGTAAATTTTCAACATCATCTTTGTGGGGAATAGAATTTTCTGACAAAATATCAAAGACATAACTCTTGTTCTTAATGTCAATCAATGAGCTAACCATTCTGTTTAATGAAGGCATCATTCGGTATGCTGCTGTGGCAAAAATCATTAATAGAGAAAAAGTATTTTTCTTTTCACCGAGAAAAAAGCCATACATGAAAATTAAGACTATTCCAAGTATTGATACAATTTCTATTACTTTTGCAGGCAAAACTTTAAAAAAATTTAATTTAACATTTAACCCAAAATAATACTTTAGAGGATTTAGGGATCTTTTTATAAAATAATTTTCTTTATTAGCTAATTTAACTTCTTCAATACCAAAAATTGCTTCAAAGATAGATTTAAAAGTACTTGATCTAATTTCACTAATTTCAATACCATATCTATCTACTTTATTTTTTATCGAGTTGTAAAAAAGTATGAAACTCGGAAATAAAATGATAGACAATAATAAGAAAACAATCGGGTTGTATATTCCAATTGCAATAGTAATAGATAGGGTTACAATTAATTCAGTCGAAAAATTAATAATTGGTATTAATACTCCTTGCGCAAATTCAGATGGAATTGTTGCAATATCTCTAAGAATGTAATTAGAGTTGTTTTGTTTAAAATATAGATAATCTTTGTGTAGGTATTTTTTATATTGAGATGATATTAATTCAATTGCTATGTTATTAGAATATTTATACTGAAAATAGATAATTAAAGCACTAATAAAATTTTTCCCCAAAAAAACTATAAACATTAAGATAATAAGGAATAGAGAGAATCCATCAGGAGAAACAAAATGAAATTGATTATATAAGAAATTTAGATAATAATTAGAATATATTACAGAGGAGTCATTAATGACATATAGAACTGGTAGAATAAATGCTAAACCTATAACGTCTATTAATCCATTTATTACCACAAATAAAAAGATTAATATTGTTTTTTTTCTTTGGTGAGGTAAAAGAATGGAATAAATCCTTTTTAAGGATGAAGTATAAATATTTGAAAATAACACAGAAGAAATTAATTTAACTTTTTATATTCGGCTAAGTTATTATAAATAGTATGATTTTTTTTAAAATACTATTATTTAAAGGTTAAAAGTTATTATGAATTCAAAATTAAAAATATTAATATGTCCATCTTATTTTGGATTGATTTACTATTTAAAGAGATTTGATCTTTCACTACTTAAAGTTATAACCTCTAATCCTAAATTAAAGGATTTTTGCAAGAAAGTTTCAATAGAAGTTTATTTTATAGCTACTCCGGTTAACAAATCACGTGAAAATTTATACAAGCAAAAACATAAGATACGCTTGTTATCAAATCAATTTCATAATGAGGATATATATTTTGGATTTTATGGGTTTGACTATCAATCTCTTTTCCTTATAAAGGAATTATTTAAAAATAATAAAGTATTTTATAGTCATTTAGATTACATCTTTCCTAGAATTAACTTGTTTAATTTACTTTCAAATAAATTAGGTTTAAGGTTGCTAATAGATAGAATAATATTAAGATCAATTTATAATATTCCGATAGAAATATTTAGAATAAGTGAGAATAGATTGTTTTTTGGGATTGAGGAAAAAGTAATCAAGTCTTTTTATGAGATAATAGACCTTACTGAGGATGACTTGATTTGGGAGAGGAATAAGTTGAAAATCATTGGTAATTTTAAGGTGAAGTTACCTATTGATATGGTTTTTATAGATCAAGGTAATAAGTCTTTTGACATCAATCAGGATGTGTTTTTAAGTATAAATAATTTTGTTGAAAAGAATGGATTAAATTTTTATTATAAAAATCACCCAAATCATAATTCCCCTTATAGTGAGCAAAATAAATTTTCTTTATTACCAGATATACCAATGGAATTATTTGAAGGGCAATTGAAAATTGCTCTTGGAATCTGCTCTTCTAGCCTTAATAGTTTGTCCTCTAAATGTCAGCATGTTATAAGTGTGATTGATTTGGTAGATTGGAAAAGTAAAAAAGAATATGAACATTATCGATCTCAGATTTTAACATCTATTTTTATTCCTAAGACAATTAAAGATTTAGATGATATGTTAAATTCTATTTGTTCTTCATCTGCATTAGATAAAGATAGAATTCAATAATAAATTATTACAGAATCTCTTTAAGCTTTTCTTGTCCAATAATTGTTTCAAGAAATTCTCTAAAAGCACCATCACCTCCAGATTTATTAGTGACAATTTGGACTAGTTCTTTAACATATACTGGTGAATTACTAGGAGCTCCAGAAATTCCAACATGTTTTAACAATTCTATATCTCCTATATCGTCACCAATATAGGCTACTTCTTTTAAACTAATCTCTAGTTTCGAACAAATGCTTTTAGCAACAGTAAGTTTATCAGAAATTCCTTGAAATAGGTAGTCCATTTTTAATTTTTCGAATCTTCTTTTGACTATTTCAGTGTCTTCTCCAGTTATGATGCCAACAGGAATGTTTAGTTTCTTGCAAAAAAGAACTCCAGCTGAATCGGAAGTATTAAATTTCTTCCATTCATTCCCTGTTTGATCGTAATACATTCCACCATCAGTCCAAACACCATCTATATCTGTTAATACTAATTTTGGGAGTGTATACATAGTTCTTATTTAAAAATTAAATAGGATTGAATTCCTGAAAATCTATTTCTTTTAATTTCAAAATTATTTGTTCCAAAAACTTCTCTCAAAGCTTGTGTTTCTCCTGGAAATCCTGGATCGCAAAGTTCGTCAAAACCAAGAATCGATCCTTTTGTTAAATAGGGCTCGATTAATTTCAAGCATTCTACAGTTGGTTTGTAAATATCAAAATCAAAATAAGCAAAAGCAATAATTGTTTCTTGATGATCTTTCAAATATTGAGCTAGTGTTTTGGTCGCTTCTCCTTTGATCAACAAGTTTTTATTAATGTGATTTAAAGGACATTCATTTTCGTGGCAATTTAAGATGTTTGCTAGATACTCTTCATAATTTTTAGATACATTAAAAGCCCCCGTTTTATTATAATCATGAGCACCATCCTCGTTTCCTACTCCCGCGAACCCTTCAAAAGTATCAAACCCTATGATTTTTCTAGAATGATTAAATGGCTCGTAAATTCCTCTAAGATTGTTTAAAGTTGTCAAATTTTGCCCCCATCTCACTCCGAACTCCATAATAACGCCATGAACATCTTTTATATGAGAATAAATTTCATTCAAAAATAAAACTTTAGACAATTCTTGCCTTTTTAAGTAAAGAGCCACATTATTAATCTTTTCATCTTCAAAAATGGGGTTCTTATCAAATAATTCTTTCAATTGACCTCTATTGTCTTTTTCCTTTTCGGAAGCTATTGACTTAATAACTGTATTCATTTAATTAAATTTTGATAAATGATTTCATTCGCTGGAATATTCTCTAATAATTCTTTGCCAACGACCAATTTTAAATCTGACCATTTAAAACCATCTCCAGGTGAAAGTAAATGCAAATCACTTTCTGTTATAATATGTCCTTTCTTCAAATTGCTTTTTGTTGCTATAGATCGCTCCAATTTATCTTTTGCTGCTTTTGTATCTTCAACAATGTACATTTTCTCTTCACCTATCGACATATCTAAAATTCGAATATCTCTAACCATTCTTCTAACACCCTCTGGTCCCAGAGAACCGGATTGGTCTGTCCCTTTCATGCTCCGTTCCAATGTTATGTGTTTTTCAATAATTTCCGCACCTCGAGCAACAGCAGCTATAGGGGTTGATATTCCGATTGTATGATCTGAATATCCTATTCTATATTTAGGGTAATTCTTTATTAAAAAGTCAATTGTTTTTAAGTTAACATTATTTGGTGCTGTTGGATATTGAGAAACACAATGAAGAATTGATATGTTTTCATGATGTTTTGAAATAACTTCTAAAGCATTATTTAGTTCTGCCTGTCCAGCCATTCCTGTAGACAAAATAATAGGAAGTTTAGTTTCAGCTAAGGCATTTAGTAGAGGTAAATTTGTTAAATCTCTAGAAGCTACTTTTAATTTGTCAGGAGTAAAGTATTTAAGTATTGATAAACATCCAATAGCACAAAGTGTTTCTACAAATTCTAGACCTTTTTCCTTTGCATGTTGATAAATTTCATAATGTTCTTCATCATTAAGTTCTAAAGCTTCTCTATGTTCTCCATATGTTTTTCCAAAAGAGTGAGGGCTTTGATAAATGCGATTCATTTGAGATTTAGAAAGTTCTTGACTTAAATCCCTTTTTGTTAATTTGACAGCATCCATACCACACAATTTATTTCCAAAAACATCATCAATAATTGGTCTTGAAATGAAATCAATAATCACTTTTGCTATATCTACAGATCCATTATGATTCTGTCCTATTTCTCCAATTAAATATGTTTTATTTTGCATTTCCTTTTATTTGAGCTTCCATATTTGATTTTATTACGTCATTTTCATCAATAAGTTTTAATAAATCTTCTAATTTAAAACTATTCTTTTTAATATATATATTATCGTATAATTCTTGAGCAATAAGAAAATCTGATTCTGTATCAACTGTTAAACGAACGTTTTGTCTATCTTCTAAAAATTCTGGCAAGGGTAAAAATGCATATTTAAATTGTTTGTTGTTGTAATAAATGTAATTTGTAACATGTTCTAAATATTTAGAGTCATCGGTAGAACTTTTAATTTTCTTTAAAAAATCTATAGTCATAGCTTCAGCAAAAATGCCAATATGTGAAAGCATAATAGGAGTGCCATCTTTCCATTGATAGGAAGTGTATTCTAAATTTTCATTCTGTAATTTTTCTAGCAAGGGTGGGATGTATTCTGGCCTTAGAAACGGGTTGTCAGAACAAATTCTAACTATTTTTTTTGCTTTAAATAATGTTGCACAATCGATAAACCTCTGCAAAACGTCATTTTCTGCACCCCTAAAAAGCAACACTCCCTCTTCATTTGCTAAGAATTCTAAGGCATCATCTTCCTTTTTAGTTGAAGTTGCTAATACAATTTGATTAGGTTCAAATATATTTTTTAAATTATTAATTATGATTTGAGGAATAGTAAGCCCTTTGTGAAAATCAAGAGTCATTTTATTTGGAAGCCTTTTTGAGCCAGTTCTTGCTTGAAGTATTAAGAGAGGTTTGTTTTGCATTTCTTTAGATTCAAATATAAAGATAATCATACTATTATTTTTACCTTAAAATAAAATTTTGGTAAAATATTTAAAGAATTATGAAGTATAGGTTAAGATTTTAATAAATTTAGTTTTATTTATTACTGTTAAAGTAATTGTTTAAATTTATCTCGACTTAATATATTTATAACATATCGTTACAATGAAAAAAAATATTACGACATTTTTTTTTCTGTTTAATTTTTTAAGCTTGATTTACGCTCAGGAATATTTTCATTATAATTATCCAGAGTCAAATTCATGTTTAATCGAAAATAATGTATATTTTGATTGGGTTACAAATGCAGATACTTCAATACTTCAAATTTCTTCTTTTGAAAATTTTTCTTCTTTAATAGTTGATACTACTATTACAGGTTTCTCTGACTTGACTGTAAATATAACCAATTCTAATCAGATGTATTTTTGGAGGGTTTTTAATAATGAGAGTATATCAAAAGTAGATTCTTTCTATTTGTTTGATATTTATGGTTATTCTTTGGGGCTTTGGTTGAAAAATGATAGTTTATTAGTTGTTGATTCTACTAATAAAATCTTGAGTTGGGGTGACGTTAGTGGAAATAGTTATATTTTTAATCAAAATGATACATTAAAATCTCCTCAAAAAAAAAATAATCAATTGAATGGCTATTCCAGTTTGTCTTTTGATGGCTTAAATGATTTTTTAATTGGACAGGATATTCTTGATATAGGGAAGAAGAGTAGAACAAGTTTTGTTGTTTGTAAAAACAGTAATGTTTTCCCTGGCTACTTTTATAGTAAGGGCGATTATGCGTCTACTAATAGTTATGGGCTAGGTTTTTTTGGTGATGGTAGACTTGCTCACCTATATATTGATAACTCAAATAAATCTGCAGCTAAGTTTTTTAATAATAATAATTTTACTATTTATTCAACAGTATTAGATAGAAATAATATGATGAATCAAATAAGATTTAATAATTTGGATAGCTTTTCAGTATTCGGAATACAAGATACTTCTTACCTTTTTGATAATTCTAACTCTTTCTATTTAGGGAAAGCAAGTAATTTCCATTTGAATGGAGAAATTTTTGAAGTGATATTTTTTGATGAGGTGCTTAGTAATACAGAAATTAATTATGTACATCAGTATCTAAGATACAAATATACCCCTCCTGTTAATTTGGGCGAAGATATATATATCCCGTATGGCTTTTGTGATACCGTAATTTATGCCTATAAAGATTGGTTTTTAAATTATTTGTGGTCTGATGGAAGTTTACTGGATAGTATTTTGATTCATAAGACTGGAACTTATTCTATTAATGTTACAGAAACTTTTGGTAACAATTCATCCGATACAATTGATGTTTGGTACCCCGGTGATTTCATGATATTTAAGCAAGATACAATTACCTTATGTCAAGGAGATACTTTAGATATTAATATAAGATTAAACCATTTTGGATATGATTTTTTATGGTCAGATAATTCTTCTGATTCTATTCTTAGAGTAGCTGAATCAGGAGATTATTGGGTGAAGGTTATGGATACTTTAGGCTGTTTTCAATATTCAGATACTTTAACAATATTGTTAGATTCATTCTCAACTCAAACTAGTTTAGGATTGGATAAAATAGTTTGTAAGTATGAAAATTTAGGATTGGAAATAGATAATGGTGGAATTAATTATTTATGGAGTACTTCAGATACATCTTATCAAATAAAAGTTGATACATCTGGTTTATATTGGGTTCAAGTCAGAAATATTTTAGGTTGTATTGCTAAGGATTCTATAAATATTATTGTTAATGGAATTGCACCAACAGTTCTTTTTACTACTAATGGAATTTGTGAAAATGCCCCTACAACTTTTAACAATAATTCGTTTACAAGTGATGGAAGCAATATAATTGATTGGCATTGGGATTTTGGAGATGGAGATACTAGTAATATTCAATCCCCACAGAACAAATATGATACAGCTGGAGTATATAATGTTGTTCTCCAAGTTTTAACAGATTCTGGTTGTGTAAATAGCGTTCAACAGCAAATAACAATACACAAAAAGCCAACTGCTGGTTTTTTCCCAGCAAATGGACTTATTTGCTCAAATCAAAATGCAACATTTTCTAATAATTCTTTTTCTTCTGATGGAATAATTAATTCTTGGGATTGGGATTTTGGAGTTACAGGTTTATTAGATACTTCTTCATTAGAAAATGGGGTATATTCATTTCCTAATTCTGGAAGTTTTAATGTGCAATTAATATCTTTAACAGAATATGGATGCAGTGATACTGTTTCTCAATTTGTAAATGTTAAACAAACTCCAACAGCTTCTTTTTTAATTCAAGATAGTTGTGATAATAGTCCTGTAGGGTTTATAAATACTTCTGAAGGTAATTTGTTTTCAGTTTTTTGGGATTTTGGAGATTTTAATTCAAGCACATTGAATAACCCAAATCATATATATAATACTGCAGGTGTTTATAATACTAAATTAATAGTTAAAGATTTAAATGGCTGTTGGGATACGCTTGTTTCTCCAATTACAATAAATGAAAATCCTGAAGCAAATTTTATCAATGATGATTATTGTGTTTTATCAACCATACAACTTTATGATAGTAGTTCAACTAATTCTGGATTTATAGACCAATGGGAATGGAGTATTTTAAATACCGATTATAATTCAATAATACAAAATCCTCAATTCTTATTTAATACTTCTGATACTGGTGTTTTTAATCTGAAATTAAAAGTTGCAAATAGTTTTGGGTGTCTTGATTCAGTGACTAAGGTAATTTCAATTTATCCTTTACCAGTTCCAGAATTTACATTTTCTCCTCAAATTGGTTTACCTCCTTTAGAGGTTCATTTTACAAATAATTCAACTGGGGCTAATACTTATGAGTGGGATTTCGGCGATAATAATATTTCAACTAGTTTTGATCCAGTTTATACTTATACTGATTCTAATATTTTTGATGTAAAATTGACAGCAACCAGTTTGTATGGCTGTAAAGATAGTGTTGAAAATACGATACAAGTAATAAATCCAATTGTAGATGTGGCTGTTAGAGATGTTATTTATAGTCTGTTGCCAAATTCTGATTTAATGCGATTAACTGTTCAATTAGACAATGTTGGAGTTGTTTCTATTCAAACATTAGATTTAATGCTGTTCAACTCAAGTACAGGAAAAGTGTTAGAAAAATGGGAAGGTAATATTTTGCCAAATACACAAGAATTAGTTGAGCTATCATCAATTATTGAAGTTCCAAGAGGTGAAATTCCCGATGTCATATGTGTTGAAGCATTAATGCCGAACAATTCGATAGATGCTGATGACTCTAATAATGAGTTTTGTAAGTCGTTGCTTAAGTTTGATTTAATAAATATTTATCCCAACCCAACAATTAATGAGTTAAATATGGAATTAATTTTTCCTGAATCTAATCAACTTGAAATAACGTTGTTTAATGAGATTGGCAAAAAAGTTTCTATGCTTTATAATGGGATTACTGAAAAAGGTTTAAATAGGTATGGTTTTCTTCTTGGTTCTTATTCAAATGGAATCTATTTTGTAGAAATTAGGTTTAAAGATGAATCGATTAAAAAGAAAATCATGATTAATTAATGATTATTTAAAAATGCTGAATAAATTCGTAGCATGAAGATTCTTACAATTCTAGGAGCTAGACCTCAATTTATAAAAGCAGGAGCATTAAGTAGAGAATTCAGTAAACACAATCAAATAGATGAGGTAATAGTTCATACAGGCCAACATTTCGATAAAAACATGTCAGATGTGTTTTTTGATGAAATGGAGATTCCTAAGCCTAAATATAATTTAGGGATTAATAGTCTAACTCATGGTGCTATGACGGGTCGTATGATAGAAGAAATTGAAAAGATTTTATTTAAAGAATCTCCAGATTTATTATTGGTTTATGGAGATACTAATTCAACTTTAGCAGGAGCATTAGCAGCTAAAAAAATGCATATACCTGTAGCGCATGTTGAGGCTGGATTAAGAAGTTTTAATATGAAAATGCCAGAGGAGATTAATAGAATATTGACAGATAGAATATCTGATTATTTGTTTTGCCCAACAGAGCAATCATTTGAAAATTTAAAGAAAGAAGGATTTGATAATTTAGAAAATAAAGTAGTAAATGTTGGGGATGTTATGAATGATGCAGTTTTATTTTATTCGATGAAACCTAATGAACGTAATATACTTAAGTTGGATAATGACTATATTTTGTGTACGATTCATAGACAAGAAAATACGGATGATATAAAAAGACTAACAGATATAATTAGCGCAATAAATGAGCTGAGCAAGAGTGTAAAAGTTTTAATCCCATTACATCCAAGAACTAAGCAAAAAATAAAAGACCTTAATATTAAGGTTGAAGCAGATATTGTAGAACCTGTTGGGTATGTTCAAATGCTTAATTTGATTAAAAACTCAAGACTTGTTTTAACTGATAGCGGAGGAATTCAAAAGGAAGCATATATTCTAAAAAAATACTGTGTAACATTGAGAAATGAAACAGAATGGGTAGAATTGATAAATAATGGTGTAAATGTTTTAGTTGGAGCAGATAAAGCGAAAATTATTTCCGCTGTTAGAGATAGGTTGAATGCTAGCTTTAATAGTGATGTAAATCTTTATGGAGGGGGAACAGCCTCTAAAAAAATTATTGACTATTTATTAAGTGATTTTAAATGCAAATTTTAATAACAGGAGGAGCTGGGTATATTGGTTCTCATACAATAATAGATATTTTAGAAAATACAGATTGGAAAGTAATCTCTTTAGATGATTATTCTACCTCTTCTGAAGATACTTATGCTCGAATAGAACGAATTACAGGCAAGAAAATAAGCTACCATAAAGTCGACCTTAAAAATTTTAATGAAGTTTTAGAGGTTGTTAGTCAATACCAAAATATTGAAGGAATTATCCATTTTGCAGCTCATAAATGGGTTGGAGATTCAGTAGAAAATCCTTTAAAATATTATGAGAATAATTTAGGAGGTTTGGTAAATATTCTAAAGATTCAAAAAGACCAAAAAATACCAAACTTTATATTTTCTTCTTCTTGTTCAGTTTACGGAAACATTACAGAATTACCTGTTACTGAAAGTTCTAAATTGAATTTCCCTGAATCGCCTTATGCTTACACTAAACAGGTTGGCGAGAATATAATTTCTGACTTTATAAAAGCGAACAAATCTTTAAAAGCCATTAGCTTAAGATATTTCAATCCAGTTGGAGCTCATAATAGTGGTTTAAATGGAGAAATCCAACCGCAGGCAAATAATTTGTTGCCATACATTACTCAAACTGCAATAGGTAGATTAAAGGAGTTTCAGGTTTATGGAAGTGATTACGCTACAAAGGATGGTTCTTGTGTTCGAGATTATATTCATGTTAGTGATATTGCTCATGCTCATGTTTTAGCATTAAAAAAATTAAGTGAAGATAAAGGAAGTCTAAATTATGATGTAATCAATTTAGGAAGTGGAAATGGAGTGAGTGTTTTTGAAATAATAAATGCTTTTGAGAAAGAGAATAATCTAAAATTAAATTATTCTGTAGGGCCAAGACGAGATGGTGATGTGGAGAGTATTTATTCAAATTCAGCAAAAGCAAAAGAAATATTAGGCTGGGAACCTCAATTTGGAATAAAAGAAATGGTCATTTCTGCTTGGAAGTGGGAACAATATTTGTCGGAAAATATAGATTACTAGATAGTTATAAAAAAGTGTGATTTTTTTATGTGAAAAATTGCAAGATTATATTTTTAATTTCTATATTTGCCATCCCTTTTAGGGCGATTAGCTCAGTTGGTTCAGAGCACCTCGTTTACACCGAGGGGGTCGGGGGTTCGAATCCCTCATCGCCCACAAGAAAACATTAAAAGCCTTGCTATTACTGCAAGGCTTTTTTTATTGTACCCAATTCGTACCTTATTTAAAAAAAAGGCACAAAAAAAGAGCTTATTTTATCTAAGCTCTTCTTGTTTTAAAATTTATCTTAATTTATTGCATTAATCGTTCAATTTCAGAAGAACAAATCTTTGTTCCTCTTGGAGATTTACTTGGATTAACAGTGTTAATTGTTCCATCTGCAATCATTTCTCTTAGTTTTGGCTCTGATAAGTTAAGGAGCTTCGCTGCCTCTTTAACTTTATAAAGTTTCTTAGAAACATTCTTTATAGTATGTTGAAGTTTTACTTTATTTTCAAGCTCTTTCCTTTTAATTTGTGAGCAGAGTGTCAGAAGCTTGTCAGGTAATGAAGTGAAAAATGCTTTTTTGGATTTTTCATCTAATATCCACTTACAAATATATTCATCTAAATGATTCTCTTCAACTCCATTCAGAAGCATCTGTATTAGAATAGGTAATATATTTATATCGTTAGCATTGTTTCCCATCTTGTTTCATTTAAGCTTCATAACACTTTACTATTAATTTTTTAGATTTATCCATTTATTTATTTGAATGAAGAAATCTCTATCATAGCTATTTATCTCATTAAATCCATCTTTAAAATTTACTCCACACGATATATCGTTTTTTTCGATTAAGCTAATAGCATGAAATAAATTTTTAAGTTTTAATATGTTATAATCAATTAACAGATTAACAAAATACTTTCTCTTATCATTACTTTGAGCATTGACCCAAACATAAAAATCAATTAAAAAATCTTCATCATTTTTTTGAAATATGATAGAGTAGTCTTTTTCATTTTCTTTTTTTAGTGTCTCAATAAAATTTCCTATAAAGCTTCCTTTATTAAACATAATGGTCTTTAAAAATTTCCGTCTAAAGTTTATGTTTTCAGCAAATTGGATGCTTTTGAATATTTCAATAGAATATGAGCTTCCTTTTGTTGGTATTTCTATTATTACTTCATTAATCTTTTCCTCTATTCTTAAAGAATAGTTTTTGATAATTTTTTCTAATTGTTTTTCCATGTTTCTTATTTTAATGGGTTCGGAGCTATAACGATTCGAATCAGAAAAGTTACAAATACAACAAATAGCTAAATAAACATTGGTTTAATAATAGGTTCATTATTTGTAGTTGACAACTGCGAATTCATCTTTTTTTTTCCTATTTATTTGAAATGGGAGTTCGGTTCGGGCTACTTCCAAGTTGCTAACTGTGATGTAACAAACCAAAAAGCGGTAGTCCATACATGAAGCATCAATAAATCCAAGCCCTGGCTGAAACTTGCCAACTTGTGTCCGTGATATTTAGAAATGAAGAGATGCTGACCTTACGGGAGGGGTGTGTAGATGGGCATAATAATTCTATGTAAGCAGTTGAGGTTATAACCAAAATAGAATTATACTCTGTGTTATTTTGTGCTTGTTGCGATGTTAATCCTGCAATCCCAGATTATCACGGGAAAAAAGTTTATGCTTAAAACTCAACCTATGAAAATAACAATAACAGACTACGACCAACACTTATCGGAAGGGATAATTCACTCAGGTAAAAGAGTAATGATTGAATCTATTGATAGGGGTAAAAATGTGATAGATACATTCTACTTTAATAGAACATCAACTAAGTATGTATTTTCTCCAAGTTTATCATTTGTTGATGGATATAATTTTAACCAGAAATTAGTTGATTACTATTTAATTTGCATCTCTAAAAAATCAATTCTATTTATAGAAGATTTCCTTAAAGGGTTAAAAAACCTAAATCTTTAAATTTTTAATGGTTGACTCGTTCATTCTTTAATAGTTGAACATTCTAAGTAAATGAGCATATTGTTTTTTTGCCTTGCTAATCAATAATAATAGGGGCAAACTCATTGGTTGTCTTTTTGTTATCCAAAAATGGGGTGAAAAATTTGTGCCTACCTCAACGTAATATTTTTATAAAAAACTTTTTCGAGCTTATTATTTGCACGAGCATTGGTAGATGATTTTTACCTAAAAAATTACACCTTTAATTAGTAAATTATTTATCTAAAAAAAAGCTATTTAATTTTTTATACACCTAACAGAGTAACCTTCTCCTTTATCATCAGTCCATCGTGTAATTTCAGTTCCACCTCCTGGTAGAGCTCTTGAAATAGCATTTTGAGTATCAAAAGCATTTGATGACCAAAACCATGTCGCTCCATTGATGACATTAAAACTTGAAGTAACATCTCTATATCCTGCAGGAACAGCGGTAAAATTTATTTCGTTAGTGGCTCCTATATTTGTAATTGACCAATGAGTACTTCCTGTTTCCTTAAGTTTTCCACCCTCGTCAGTTCCTCTTGTCATAATGTTTATTGAGTCCAACTCTACAGAGTCCATACCTAAATAATACTCTAACATCTTCCAGTCATCATCTGAAGGAACTCTCCAGCCAGTAGGACATGCATTTCTTGAGTCAGCAACTGTGAACCAATTATAAAGTTTACCATAAGGGGTTTCATAAGAAGCAGAATCATTGTTGTACCAGCAATATGCTCCAGTAGCTAACCCTGACCATTGACCTCCATTTGTAATTTCTGGTATGCTGTCACCGTTTGAATATTTAGTTGTTTTTAAGTTTTCACCCATCCATTCTTGACCATTTCCCAAAACAATACTTGGATAAGAATTTCCATCTAAATCGGTAACTCCATTTCCAGGATTACTCACAATTGAAGGTGAAGGTGAAGGTGAAGGTGAAGGTGAAGGTGTGGGAGTTGTTGTTAATGTAGGTATTGGAGCTACATCATTACTTTCTTTAGAGCACGAACTTAAAATTATAAGAGCAATTGAAGTAAAATAAATTAATTTTTTCATATTTAAAATTTTCTAATTGGTCTAATAGAATACTCAGAATGCTTCTGATAGGCGGAACCATCACCTACGCCTGAATAGTTTATCATCCTATAAGCTGCTATGTTATTGAGTTCCGATGAAGTCCAATATACCTCATTTAATCCTGTTGAGAGTAAATTACACCCATCTACGCCAAGAACATTAAACATTAATATACTTTCATTTTTAGAAGCAATAAACCAATCATTATATCCCGCAAGAGTTAATGCCTCAACACTTGCAAAAGGTGAAGTTGGTCTTAATAAAGCTATTGATGTTGTATTTTGTTGCCCAGACCAAATAGCAGTATCTGTAACACCAAGATAAACATAAGTAAAATCTTGCGTAGGTGTTCCAGTTGGGTCCCAAGTTACACCATTCATAAAGTCAGATGTTGAACAAACCAAACCTTTACCTGATATAGTATCTAAGTAAAAGATATACCCCCCAGAATAGGTTTTGCAATATATTTCTGATAATGTATAGCCTTGATTGAATATTTCAATTGGTGTAGAGCCGTTGTCGAGTAAATCTTGAACTGTATCCGAAGAAGTTGGTCCAGTAGGTGTTGGAGTTGTTGCTACAACTGGAGTTGGTTCTGGAGAAGAATCTTCTTTATTACATGATGTGCTAAAAATAAATATTAATATAATAAAGGGGGGGAATACATTTTTCATAATTACATCTTAAATAGTACCATCAAAAATATATAAAAAAAAATAATTATATCAACTCTTTTGTATAATTAATCAACTCCCCTTTAGTGTCGATATATTTGTTGAGGTTAGAAACAGACCTGTGACCTGTGTACTTCATTATTTCATTCAATGGAACACGCTCTTGTATTAATAGTGTTATGAAAGTGTCTCGCCCTCTATGAATGGATAAGCACTCCCATCTTTCTTTAACCTCTTCTTCAAAATCCAGTTCATCATCAAACATTTCTGTTTCTTTCAAAAGAATGTGTAGGTACTTGTTAAAATTAGCATTGTCATATCTTGAAAAATCATAATCATAAAGCTCTAAGATTTCAAGAGCGACTTTATTTAAAGGAATAGAAAATTCATAGCCTGTTTTGACTGCTTTTTTTATTATAGTTGTTCCTGCTGAATCTAATTCTTTAATATGTCGTTTAGTCAAGCTAATTAAATCTGAAAACCTCAACCCAGTATAGCAAGTGAACACAAATACATCTTTTATAAATTCCTTTTTTGGGTCAGAAAACTTTTTTTTATATAGTTTAATTACTTCAGCTTTGGTTAATACTGCTTTTACAGTTTCAGCAACACCTTGTTCACTTTTAAAATTACTTAATGCTTTTGGAATAGTGAATAAATCGCTTTCATCCATCCAGTTAAAAAAAGCTTTTAGTGTTCTAATTCGCTTTTTTCGTGTTTCAAGTTTATGATTCGTTTTAGAAGTATAGCTATCATCTTTACAACCTGTTAAATATGCCTCAAATTCTCCTAACCATTCCTTATTGATATCACCGAGCATTATTTCTTCTCCGAGAAAACTTTCGTAATCAGTTAGATTTTTCTTTAAGCTATTATAATCTTTTAATGAAGATAGCTTTTTAATATTTCTGTCTTTTGGTTTCCATGCTAAAAATCTATCATAGAAATCTAACAGTCTCTCTGAGCGAACTAACAGATTATCTCTTTTTGACCAAAGTTTATTGAATTCGTCTCCAGTAGGGTAGTTGTCGTGTTTATGAAAGTGTCCATCAACTAAGTCCTGAGCATCTTTTTTAAATTTGTTGATTATTACTTGTTTTCTTTCAACATCTTTAACAGTAGATTTTAGCCTCCCATCTTTTGATATTTCAGAAGCTGAGGTAATAGTTACGCCAGTGTTAATTCTTTTAGCTCTTGTTTTATTTTGGTAATGAATTTTTACTTTACCTTGATGAAATACTGCTTTTGCTATCATACACTTCTATTTTGTACCTTAATTGTACCCAAATTTAAGCATAATTAAGCAATTTTAAGTATATTGAATTATCTTATATACGCTTAAACTATATGTTATATAAGAGTTTGTGTTCTTGTTTTGTCTTAATGATATTTACGGTAAGAATCCCTCATCGCCCACAAATAAAAAAGCTTCACTTTTTAAGTGGAGCTTTTTTATTTTAAGTTCTTTTTTCGGTTTTTTAATCAATCTAGAGGATAACCAATTTCTGCGTCAAAAGCTTTTGCTAAATTAATTAGAGCTGGATTTTTCTCGCTCATTTTCATGAACTTTTCTTGAGGTGTGTAAGCTTTTTTCATCATCACCTCTTTATTGATGATTGAAGTTACTGAAATGCTATAATTGCTAAGTTCTTTTCTTATAAAGTCTAGTAGTTCAGATTTTTGAGCATTAAATTCATCATCTAAAGCTTTGTTCTCAAGAGTTACAGTAATGTCGTTTTCCTCAATGAGTGGAGCAGTTTCAAATATGCTAGCTAAACTGGATTTACCTTCTTTTAAAAGTAAATTTCTGTATTGATTCCATTTTTTAGCAAAGGCATCTTTTGTAAATGGTTCGGTTGGTTTTGAAGATAAGTCTTGATTTAAATCTTCTTTAAGATTGTTTTTTGTTTCTGATTTTTTTATTGAAATTGAATCCGAAAACGATAAGCTAGCTGAGTTTTTAAGAGTTAGCGTTGGCTTTTTTATAATATTATTATCCGTTTCAGGGGGGGTGCTAATATTTAGTGTTGAAACTTTTTGAGGGGTAGAAGTAGTTTCTTGTCGTGGTTGCTGATTTTTTTCTGTCTTTTTAGTTTTAAAAGGCAGATTAATTAAGGCTTTTTTTTTTCGTTGCTAGAGCTAGCAGAGCATAATTGCATTAACATAATTTCTACAAGCAGTCGATGATTTTTACTACTTTTATAAGAAGTGTCAGCTTTTGAAATAATGTTTAAAAATTCAAGATAAAGAGGTGTTGAATTGCTCTGTGCTTGTTGTTTATATTTTTCCTTAATATTCTCACCAACTTCAAGTAAACTTATAGTAGATGCATCTTGACAAACTAATAAGTTTCTTATGTGCTCAGCTAAACCATTAATAAAGTTGTGTCCATCAAAACCTTTATTTAAGATTTCATTAAAAATTAAAAGACATTCGCTAATGTTTTTAGTAAAAATAGCATCAGTTAATTTAAAATAATAATCATAATCAAGTATATTTAAATTATCAATAACATCTTGGTAGGTAATATTGTTACCTGAAAAACTTACAATTTGGTCGAAAATTGATAGCGCATCTCTTAACGCACCATCTGCTTTTTGGGCAATTATATGAAGAGCATCAGTTTCTGCTTGAATAGTTTCTTTGTTTGCTATATTGGCTAAGTGAGATGCAATATCTTCAATTTGTATACGATTGAAATCGAAAATCTGACATCTTGATAAAATAGTGGGTATAATTTTATGTTTTTCAGTAGTAGCTAAAATAAATATAGCGTGTTTTGGAGGTTCTTCTAAAGTCTTTAAAAAGGCGTTAAAAGCTGCTGCAGATAGCATGTGAACCTCATCAATTATGTAAACTTTATGAGTTCCAAGTTGTGGAGCAAAACTTACTTGACTAATTAAATTTCTTATGTCGTCTACAGAATTG
The DNA here is from genome assembly GCF_007993035.1 of Vicingus serpentipes. NCBI lineage: Bacteria > Pseudomonadati > Bacteroidota > Flavobacteriia > Flavobacteriales > Vicingaceae > Vicingus > Vicingus serpentipes. Next base: position 769,052 of record NZ_VOOS01000001.1, on the reverse strand, counting down.
TTTGAAGCAGCATCTAATTCATAAACATTTAATGAATGTCCTTCGTTAAATGACTTACAAGACTCACATTTATCGCATGCTTCAATACCATCGGTAATGTTAAAACAGTTTATTGTTTTAGCTAAAATTCTTGCACAGGTAGTTTTTCCAACACCTCTAGGTCCACAAAAAAGAAATGCTTGAGCTAAATGTTCTGTCTTAATCGCGTTTTTTAGGGTAGAGGTAATAGCAGCTTGACCAACAACAGAGTCAAATGTTACTGGACGATACTTTCTAGCCGAAACAACGAAATTTTCCATCTCTTTTACCTAAAGAGCAAATATAGGTTTAATAATTTTTTTTGATTTAAAACTTGATATTAGTTTTTAACAAGTTTTCATGGAGATTTTCATAAGTTTTTCTTAAAATTAAAAAATAAAATGTTCTAGAAATTACTATTGAATTGAATTTGATGTAAATAATTGTTTGTTTGTAGGTTAACTTTTTGTATTTTTGCCGTCCTTTTAAAAAAAGTATTATAAATTAAATTATTAAAAAAATGACAAAACGTTACGAAACTGTTTTCATTTTAACTCCCGTTTTATCTGGTGAACAGGTAAAGGAAGCAGTAGGAACAATGAAGAACAAGCTTAAAGAAGCTGGTGCAAAAATTTTGCACGAAGAAGATTGGGGGCTACGTAAGTTAGCTTATCCTATCCAAAAAAAATCAACCGGATTTTACCACTTATTTGAATTTGAGGCTGAAGGTGAAATAATTGCAGATTATGAATTAGGTTTAAAAAGAGACGAAAAAGTAATGCGTTTCTTAACTGTATCTATGGATAAACATGCAATTGCTTTTGCAGAATCAAGACCAAAAAGAAATTCAAAATAATTTTAATCCCTAAAAATTTAAGTTATGTCAGAAAATACTTCAGAAATAAGATATCTTACTCCTCCTAATATTGAATTAGACAGAGAGAAATACTGTAGATTTAAGAAAAATAAAATAAAATATATTGACTATAAAGACGAAAAGTTTTTACTTCAGTTTGTAAACGAACAAGGTAAAGTTTTACCAAGAAGAATTACTGGGACATCTTTAAAGTACCAAAGAAAAGTTGGTCAAGCAATTAAGAGAGCTAGACATTTGGCTTTAATGCCTTATGTAGCTGATATGTTAAAATAATTAGGAGGCTATAAGATGAAAGTTATATTAAAAGAAAATATAGAAAACCTAGGGTTTAAAGATGAAGTAGTTGATGTTAAAAATGGCTACGGAAGAAATTATTTAATTCCTAAGGGTGTAGCAAGTTTAGCTACTAAATCAGCTTTAAAAGTTCTTGAGGAAAACCTTAAGCAAAGAGCTGTAAAAGATAAAAAAGTTAAAGAAGAGGCTGTTAAAACTGCTAATGCATTAAAAGAAACTGTAGTTAAAGTTGGTGCTAAAGCTGGTGAAAAAGGGAAAATCTTTGGATCTATTAATACTATTCAATTAGCTGAGGCAATCGAGAAATTAGGATTTACTATCGAAAGAAAGTATATTAAAATTAAAGGTGAGCCAATTAAGAATCTTGGAGCTTACGAAGCAGACATTAGATTGCATAAAGATGTTGATGCTACTGTGAAATTCGAAGTTGTTGAAGATAAATAAGAATTTCTTGTAGTATTAGTAATTAATTATTACTTTTGCATCAGAAACAATAAGAGAACGAACAAAAGAGGGGACTAACGTCCCCTCTTTTTATTCAAAAGAATGATTACAAAAGAACAAATATTAAGTTTGATTGATGAAAAACTAAAAGACGAGGAATTGTTTTTAGTTGATTTAGAAATATTGCCTGGCAATGTTATTAATATTGAACTAGATGGCTATGATGGTGTAACTATAAAAGATTGTGTTGATTTTAGTCGTCAAATAGAACATAATTTAGATAGAGAGGAAGAAGATTTTGAATTACACGTTTCTTCACCCGGGTTAGATAAACCATTTAGAGTTTTTCAGCAATATGAAAAAAATATTGGAAGGGAAGTTAAAGTGATACCTAATGAAGGTAAAGTTGTGAAAGGGGAATTGGTAGAGGTTGATGAAGAAAAAATAACTATTGAATATTCTTTCAAACAAAAGATTGAAGGGAAAAAGAAAAAAGAAACAATTACAGAACAAGAAATAATACCATTTGTTAATATAAAAGAAACAACAATAATAATATCGTTTAAATAAATTTGATATGGAAAGTTTAAGCTTAATAGATTCGTTTCAGGAATTTAAAGAATTTAAAGACATAGATAGAGCAACTTTAATGAGTATTCTAGAAAGCGTTTTTAGAAGTACAATTAAGAAAAGGTTTGGAGATGATGACAACTTTGACTTTATTGTTAATGTTGATAAAGGAGATTTAGAAATTTGGAGAAATAGAGAAATTGTTCCAGATGGAGAAGTAGAAGATGATAATAAAGAAATCGCTTATTCTGATGCCATTAAAATTGAACCTGATTTTGAAATTGGAGAAGAAGTTTCTGAAGAAGTGAAGATGGAAGATTTTGGTCGTAGAGCAGTATTGTCATTGCGTCAAAATTTAATGTCTAAAGTTTTAGAATTAGAAAAAGATAATATATACAAACAATACAAGGATAGAGTTGGTGATTTAATTACTGGAGAAGTTTATCAGGTATGGAAACGCGAAATATTGATTCTTGATGATGAAGATAACGAGTTGATTTTACCAAAAACTGAGCAAATTAATAGTGATAGATTTAAGAAAGGTGATACTGTTAGAGCTGTAGTTGTAAGAGTGGAAATGAAAAACAACAAACCTTTAATTATATTGTCTAGAACATCGCCATTATTCTTAGAGCGTTTATTTGAATTAGAAGTTCCTGAAATTTATGATGGACTTATAACAATTAAAAATATTGTTAGAGAACCAGGAGAAAGAGCTAAAGTAGCTGTTGAATCTTATGACGATAGAATTGATCCTGTAGGAGCTTGTGTCGGAATGAAAGGAGCTAGAATTCATGGTATAGTGAGAGAGTTAAGAAACGAAAATATTGATGTAATTAACTATACAGCTAATACTGAACTTTATATTCAACGTTCATTAAGTCCTGCAAAAATTACAGCTATAAAATTAGATAGAGAAAATAATAGAGCTGAGGTTTTCTTAAAACCAGATCAAGTATCTTTAGCTATTGGTAAAGGTGGTTACAATATTAAATTAGCAGGTAAATTAGTAGGTTTTGAAATCGATGTTTATAGAGATGTAGATGATGATGCTGATGATGTAGCATTAGATGAATTTGCTGATGAAATAGAAGATTGGGTTATCGCTGAATTAAAATCAGTTGGTTGTGATTCTGCAAAAAGTGTATTAGAACAATCAGTTGAAGAATTAGTTAGAAGAACTGATCTTGAGATTGAGACTGTAGAAGATGTAATGAGCATTCTTAGAGAAGAATTTGAAGGGTAATAGTAATTTTTAATAGAAATTATTATATTAGTAGTTCATCTTAAACAAATAGAAAAATCAAGGTAATATCGTAGATATTAAAAAAAAAGAGGTGTAAAAAATGGCTGAAGGAGCAACAGTAAAAAGATTAAGTAAAGTAGCCAGAGAGTTTAATGTAGGAATTAACACTCTCGTAGAATATTTGGCGTCAAAAGGTGTTCAGGTTGAAAGTAACCCAAATACTAAAATTGATGGAGAAACATATAATATTCTAGTTGGTGAATTTCAATCGGAAAAAAGTGCTAAAGAGGAATCTAAAAAAGTTTCTATTGGCACAGAAAAAGAAACAATATCTATAGAACCGATAGAGTCTGTTGTTGAACCTAAGGTTGAAAGTCCAAAAGAGGAGTCTCCTGCAACTTCTGAAAAAGGTAAAGATGAAGAAATAAAAGTAGTAGGTAAAATTGACTTATCTACTTTGAATTTGAAAACTCGCCCTGATAAAAAACCAAAGCAAAAGGAAGAACCTAAGGTTGAAGCTCCTAAAAAAGAAGAGCCTAAGGTTGAAAAAGCAGTTAATAAAACTGAAGAGAAACCAATTGAAAAGATTGAAGAGAAGCCAGAAGCTGCTCCTAAAAGAGAAGAGATAGAAACGGTTTATGAAAAATTATCAGCTCCAAAGGTGTTAGGTAAAATTGAATTACCAGTTAACAAGCCTAAAACCAAAGCTAAACCTGTTGCATCTTCTGAAGGTGGTGCTGATGCGTCTAAAAAGAAAAGAAAACGATTACCTCGTAAAGTAGATGTAGCTACAAATGCTAATAAAAATACAGGTAGAACACCATTTAAGAAAGGTGGAGGAAGAGTTGAGAAAAAAGAAGAGTTAACAGAACAACAAATACAAGATCAAATTAAGGAAACACTTGCTAAATTAACAGGTGGAGGTAAAAGTAAAGCTTCTAAGCATAGAAGAGATAAACGTCAGGCTGCGAGTGAGCAAAATGAAATGGCTGCTGAAATACAAGAAGCAGAAAAAAGACTTTTGAAAATCACCGAGTTTGTTACAGTAAGTGAAATAGCATCTATGATGGATGTTGGGGTAAATGATATTATTGGAGCTTGTATGAGCTTAGGTTTATTCGTATCAATTAACCAACGTTTAGATGCTGAAACATTATCAATAATTGCTGAAGAATACGGATTCTTTGTTGAGTTTGTTTCAGCAACAGAAGAGAGTGAGGCAGTACTTGATAGTGAAGATAATGAAGAGGATTTAGTTGAAAGATCTCCGATTGTAACAGTGATGGGACACGTTGATCATGGTAAAACTTCTTTACTAGATTATATTCGTGAAGCGAATGTTATTGGAGGAGAAGCTGGTGGAATTACACAGCATATCGGTGCTTATTCTGTTGGACTAAAAAGTGGTAAAAAAGTAGCGTTTTTGGATACACCTGGTCACGAAGCCTTTACGGCTATGCGTGCAAGGGGTGCGCAAGTAACAGATGTTGTAATTATTGTAATTGCAGCTGACGATAGTGTGATGCCGCAAACAAAAGAAGCAATTAACCATGCTCAAGCAGCTGGAGTTCCAATTGTTTTTGCTTTCAATAAAATTGATAAGCCGGGTGCTAACGCTGATAAAGTAAGAGAAGAACTTTCTACTATGAATATTTTAGTAGAAGATTGGGGAGGTAAATACCAAGCACAAGAGGTATCAGCAAAAACTGGTCAAGGTATTGAAGATTTATTAGAAAAAGTTGCTTTAGAAGCAGAAATGCTTGATTTAAAAGCTAATCCAAATAAAAATGGTGTTGGAACTGTAATAGAATCTGAGTTGGATAAAGGGAGAGGATATGTATCTACAATTTTAGTGCAAGCAGGAACAATGAAAATTGGAGATATTTTACTAGCAGGATGTTATAGCGGTAGAGTAAAGGCAATGTTCAACGAAAGAGGACAGAAGGTTGAAGAAGCAGGACCATCTACACCAGTATCTATATTAGGTTTGAATGGAGCACCAAATGCAGGTGATAAATTCCATGTTATGGATGATGAGAAGGAAGCTAGATCTATTGCAGAAAGAAGACTACAATTACAACGTGAGCAAGGTGTTAGAACACAAAAACACATTACACTTGATGAAATTGGTCGTCGTTTAGCAATTGGTGACTTTAAGGAACTTAATGTTATTCTTAAGGGTGATGTGGATGGTTCTATTGAAGCATTATCGGATTCGTTACAAAAACTATCAACAGAACAAATACAAGTTAACATTATACATAAATCAGTAGGTCAAATTTCTGAATCTGATGTAATGCTAGCAGCAGCTTCTGAAGCAATTATTATTGGTTTCCAAGTTAGGCCATCGGTTGGAGCTAGAAAAACAGCTGAGAAAGAGCAAATTGATATTAGATTATACTCTATTATTTACGATGCAATTGAAGAGGTTAAAGATGCTATGGAAGGCATGTTAGCTCCTAAGGTTGAAGAGAAAATAGTTGGTACTGTAGAAATTAGAGAAGTATTTAAAATTTCTAAAGTAGGTACAATTGCTGGTTGTATGGTACAGGAAGGAAAAGTATTTAGAAACAGTAAAGTAAGATTGATTAGAGATGGTATTGTAATTTTTGATGGCTTACTTGGTTCATTAAAACGATTTAAGGATGATGTAAAAGAAGTAGCTAAGGGTTACGAGTGTGGATTGAACATTGCCAACTATAATGACATTAAAGTTGATGATATTGTTGAAGCATACGAATTGGTTGAGATTAAACAAAAACTGAAATAATTAGTGTAAAAATAAAAAAACAAAAAAGCCACTCAAAGAGTGGCTTTTTTGTTTTAGGGTAAAAACCTTGTATTTAATTTACTGTTCCAAAGCAAAGTCTATATAAGTATAAACATCGCTAGGTATGTTATTAATAAATTCTTTAGAACGTTTATGTCCTAAACGAACAATTACTAAGTTTTTTTCAGGAATAGTAATAATATATTGCCCTTGAATTCCTCTACAGAAAGAGATGTCTAAATTTTTGTAATAGGTAGTCCAAACATGGTAGCCATAAAAATCTACTGGTTTGCCTTCAGGTGTTTTTAATGGGTATGCTGCGGCAATAGAATTCTTAATATAGTTTTCAGAAATAATACGCTCATTATTCCATAAACCATTATGTAAGTAAAGCTTACCAATACGAGCAAAGTCTCTAGCATTAGAGTAGAAACAACAATAAGCTTTTTCCAACCCATCTTTTTTATCTAAGCTCCACAATGCTTCATTTTTAGCTCCAATTCTTTGCCATATTGTTTTACTCATATATTCAGAAACAGACATGCCAGCAACCTTTTCGATTAAAAAAGAAAGGATAATGGTGTTTCCTCCCAAGTATTTCCATGTTACTCCAGGTGTTTCAGTTACTTTATAGTTTTCATTTAGTTTTTTAATATCTGTTCCATAATAAGCTTTTGCCATATGTCCAAAGGGGCTTTTGTAACTTTCATCAAAATCAATACCAGAACTCATAGTTAGCAAATGCTTAATAGTCAATTCTGGGTTGTCTTTATATTGAGGTAAATAATTTCCAATTGGGTCATTTACACTGTTTATTTTTCCTTCATCTAAAGCAATACCAACCAATAAACCAATAAAACTTTTAGCCATTGAAAAAGAGTTCGTTATTGAATTTTCATTGTATTCATCCCAATATTCCTCATAAATAATAGAATCATTTTTTGCGACTAAAAATGCAGCAGGCTTATAATTCTCAATTTCTTGATGTAAAGAATCGTTGGTAGTTGAGTTGTAATTTTTGCTCACTAGCCATGGTTGATATGTCTCTGTTTCAATTTTTCTACTTTCAAAAATAGCATGTTCATCAATACTAGGTCCAGTTTTACCGACTAAATAGGTAGTACTAACCGCTTTGAATAAATGGCTATTTCCAGTAATAACTGCTAATATTGATGCTAAAGCAATAACAAGAATTATGCTTAGTAGAATTTTTTTTAATCGTTTCATATTAGATGAATTCGGCTTCGAAAAGTGAACAAAAATGTTTCTTTAATTTTTCTTTAACTTCTTCTACGTCAATTTCTTGGTTAAGTTCTTTTTGTAAAGATGTAACTTGCTTATCGGTAATGCCGCAAGGCACGATGTTGTTAAAATAGTCTAAGTCAGGATTAATATTAAACGCAAATCCATGCATAGTAACCCAACGACTGCAACGTACACCCATAGCACATATTTTTCTAGCTTTAAGCGGATTATCAGCATCTATCCAAACCCCAGTGTAACCTTCGTATCTCTCACCTTTTATTCCGTATTCGGCTAGGGTTAATATTACCATTTCTTCTAAATAGCGAAGATATTTATGGATATCGGTAAAAAAGAAATCTAAATCTAAAATTGGATAACCAACTATTTGACCAGGGCCATGGTAGGTTATATCACCACCTCTATTTATTTTGTAATAAGTAGCGCCTTTTTGCTTTAAAAGCGCTTCAGAAAGCAGCAAATGGCTTTCATCGCCACTTTTGCCAAGTGTGTAAACGTGTGGATGTTCGCAAAAAAGTAAATGACTAATTGTTGGAGTAACTACTTTTTCAGCTTTTCGGTTTTCAATTTTAGCGTCAACGTTTGTTTTAAAAAGTTGTTCTTGAAAATCCCAAGCTTCTTTATAGTCTTTTAATCCTAAGTCTTGAAAATGTACTTTTGGCATTAAATTTTAGCTAACTCGTTTTTAAGACTTGTAATTACATCAACTTCTGTAACATCAATTCCTTTTTTCTCTGCCAATAAATAAGAAACCCAATCGCCTAGATGAATTAAGTATAAAGATCTTTCTAATCTAGAATTTCCTTTAGAATATATTTCAAGTATAGTTGAAGTGTACTTTTCAAAAACTGTTTTATTTACTTCCATTCTTTTTTGAGTACGGAAATAATCATCATCATTTCTGAAAATTACAACAGCTAAATCTTCATTTTTTGTAGTCCATCCAACTAGCTCGTTGTGGTTCATTTCAGGAATAGCATGATGCCAACAAAGCATTTTACCATTTTCGTTTACTTGTTGTCTAAAACGAACAGCAACTCCTTCGTACCAAGCGTCAGAATAAATTACAGGTATTTTCCCAAACAATTTTTCAGTAACTGATTTAGCCTCAGCTATAATGTTTTCTTCTTCTTTATTGATAATGGAGATTGCGTTGGTAAATTGCGTTGTATAGTCTGCAGAAATTACTTTATAGTGTTTTAATAACGTAAATAAAGTAGGGAAAGCTAACCCAAATGCAGCTCTTGGAGGATGTCCTCCAGGAATAATGATATGATTGTATCCATTTTCTTTAGCAAGTTCTTGTATTTTACCGCCAGAAGTAACACAAGCTATTTCAGCATTTTTAGCTTGAGCTTGTTCAATCATTTCTATCGTTTCTTCTGTGTTTCCAGAATAAGAGCAAGCTATAACTAATGTTGAACTATTTACAAAAGCAGGAATTTTATAATCCTTATTAATTACAATTGGAAGTGAAGCATCGTTTGCTATAACTTGAGAAACAACAGTTCCTCCAATTCCTGAACCACCTAAACCACAAATTAAAACAGATGTAATTTGTTTGTCGGTAGATTTAAAAGAGGTATTCTCACTAATATTAATAGATTGAGCTAAATGCTTTGTAAAATCTTCAATTAATTCTTTCATATTTGATGTGCTTATAAAACTTCCTTTTAAAGGGTCAGTAAAAATAAGAAATTCAATTATAATTACTCCATTCCTCACTATCTTATTAACTATATTTGTGTCATAATGCAGCAAGTTGTTAAAATATTAGTGATACGGTTTAGTTCAATTGGCGATATTGTGTTAACTACTCCGGTGTTGAGATGCCTTAAAAATCAGTTAGATGGAGAAGTGGAAATACATTACTTAACTAAAAAACAATATAAAAGTATTGTGGATAGCAATCCAAATGTTAGTAAAGTTTACACCATAGAAAAAAGTACGAACGAAATAATTGCTGACTTAAAAAATGAAGGCTACGATTATATTGTTGATTTACATAAAAACCTTCGTTCTAAAAGAGTTATTAAAAAATTGAAATGCCTATCGTTTAGTTTTGAGAAATTAAATTACCAGAAATGGTTAATGACTTCTTTTAAAATAAATAAGCTACCCAACATACATATTGTAGAACGTTATTTAAATGCAGTTAAATATTTGGGTGTTGAAAATGATGGGGTAGGCTTGGAATATTATATACCAACTAAAGATAAAGTTGATGTTAATACTTTGCCTTCCAATTTTAAAAATGGATATGTAAGCTTTGCCATAGGAGCTCAACATGCCACTAAATGTTTGCCTGAGCATAAAATAATTTCGATTTGTAAGCAATTACAGCAACCCGTTGTTTTGTTAGGAGGTAAAGAAGACGCTGAGAAAGCAGAACGAATTGTAAAAGCAGTTGGAGCTAATGTTTTTAATGCCTGCGGAAAATTTAATTTAAATCAATCAGCATCGTTGGTACAACAAAGTAAGGTACTGATTACACACGATACAGGCTTAATGCACATTGGAGCAGCATTAGGTATTAAAATTGTTTCTGTTTGGGGGAATACCATTCCCGAATTTGGAATGTACCCTTATTACCCAACGCAGCCTGAAAAGTTTGTAATGATAGAAAACAAAAACTTAAACTGCCGACCTTGTTCTAAAATAGGTTATGACAAATGCCCAAAAAAGCATTTTAAGTGTATGGAGGATATTGCTGTGAGTGAGGTGGTTAAATCTACTTTACAAAACTAGAATAGAATCGTTAATTCCAACTATTTAATTGAGTTTGTTCTAATATGATTTTTTTAGGAATATCATGAGCTCCTTCAAATTTAATGAGGGTAAAATCGACGCCTGATTTTGCTAACACCTCTTTTTGAGTTTGCACGTTTTTATCGGTAGCAAATTCATCTTTATCGCCTAACAAAACAAACGTATTGTTATTGTTTAAAAAGTCAAAAGTCATATCGTCAGGAAAAACACTTGCCCAAAGTATTAAATTATTAAAGGTTATTTTTTTGCTAGCAGCCCATCTACTTACTGTAGCTCCGCCTTGAGAAAAACCTAATAAATTAATTTTTACATTTTCGTTATTGTTTTCAGCAATATTAACCTCGTAGAGTTTGTTGAGGTAGTTAATATAATCTTCAATTTCTTCTTCTCTGTCTTCTTTAGTCATCCAGGTAGCGCCAACTCTACCATAAAAACCTTGGGTGTAAAATTTTGATAAGCCATCGGGGGCAATAATGCAAGTTTCTTCATTTAAAATGGGCTCAAATTTTTTGATAAAATATTTGGCTAACATTCCATAGCCGTGTAACACAAACCAAATTGTTTTGGCCGTTTTTACATTTCCTAATGTGTAATAGGTAGCAGTTTTTTCTACTTTAAGATTGTGTTTTTCGCTCATGGTTTTTTATGGCATTAGCGTCATATTTTATCATTAAAGCAATCCAAATAGATCTCGATACTCTTGTTACGTATGGCATTGTTAAAACTAAAGCAATAACATCGAAAATTAAAAACGGAATAATAGAAAATGCATTAAAAACAGTTAAAGCTACAAAAACAGCAACAGTGATGGCAATTGTTAATGCGTAGCTTACGTACATAGCACCATAATAAAACCCAGTTTCGATTTCAAAATCTTGCCCACATTTCAAACATCTTTTAGGCATATCAAAAAAACCTTTGTATTTGTATGAGCTTTTATTTACAAATAAATCTCCTTCCCTGCATTTAGGGCATTTAAGTTGAAGTACGCTTGGAAGTGCTTTTGGCATCTGTTTTATAATAAATTCTTTGTAAAGGTAATAAAAACAGCATCCTTTAATTTGATAAAAGTCAGTTTACTTTAATTAATTTCGCAGCATGGTTGGAATTAATGAGTTAACAGTAAATTTTGGTGAGCGATACCTTTTTAATAAAGTATCTTTTTTAATTAATAAACAAGATAGAATAGGTTTAGTGGGAAAGAATGGAGCAGGTAAATCTACCATGCTAAAAGTTATTGCTGGAGAAAATGTTCCAGATGAAGGGAATGTTTCTTTTCCTGCTGATTTTACCTTTGGCTATTTGCCTCAAGATATGGATTTTGTTCATGGACGTACTGTCTTAGAAGAAACAAAATTAGTATTTGAAGAGGTAAATAAGATTAATGATAAAATTGAAGAAATTAATCATCAATTGGCTACTAGAACTGATTACGAATCGGAAGAATATTTAGATTTATTAAACCACTTAAATGATTATAACGAACGCTTACAATTTATTGGCGGATTTAATATTGATGGAGAAATAGAAACTATTTTAAAAGGGTTAGGATTTACACCTAAAGATTTTAATAGACTAACCGATGAGTTTAGTGGAGGTTGGAGAATGCGAATAGAATTGGCTAAAATTCTTTTAACGAAATCAAATTTATTATTACTCGATGAGCCCACCAATCACTTAGATATAGAGTCGATACAATGGTTAGAAGATTTTTTAAAAGAATACCCTGGAGCCGTAGTTTTAATTTCACACGATAAAGCGTTTTTGGATCATGTGACTAATCGAACAATTGAAATTTCTTTAGGTAAAGTTTACGATTACAAAACCTATTATTCTAAATACTTAGAGCAACGACAAGAAAGAAGAGAACAGCAAATTGCTGCTTATACAAATCAGCAAAAACAAATTGCTGATACCGAAAAGTTTATTGAACGATTTAGGTCTAAAGCTACAAAAGCAGTTCAGGTACAAAGTAGAATTAAGCAATTAGATAAAATTGAACGTATAGAGATAGAAGAGGAAGATAATAGCTCAATGCGATTTTTCTTTCCTCCAGCACCACGGTCAGGAAAAGTTGTGGTTGAAGCTAGAAGTTTAGGTAAATCGTTTGGAGAGAAAGAGGTGTTTAAAGATGCTAGTTTTTATGTAGAACGAGGGAAAAAAATTGCCTTTGTAGGGAAGAATGGAGAAGGAAAAACAACGATGACCAAGATTTTGGTTGGAGAATTGGAGCATGAAGGAGAATTAGTTATTGGACACAATGTTGAGGTAGCGTATTTTGCTCAAAACCAAGCAGACGAATTAGATAAAGAATTGACCGTTTTTGAAACAATAGATAAAGCAGCTCATGGTGAGATTAGAAAAAAAGTGAGAAATCTTTTAGGTGCATTTATGTTTGGCGGTGAGGAAGCCGATAAAAAAATAAAAGTACTATCTGGAGGAGAAAGAGCTCGTGTTGCATTGTGTAAATTGTTACTTGAACCAGTTAATTTGTTAATTCTTGATGAGCCTACCAATCACTTAGATATTCGTTCAAAAGAGGTGTTAAAAGATGCGCTTAAACATTATGATGGAACACTTTTAGTAATTTCTCATGATAGAGATTTTTTAGATGGGTTGGTAGAAGAAATGTATGAATTTAAAGACGGAAAAGTAAAAGAGTTTTTAGGTGGAGTTTACGATTTCTTAAAATCTAAAAAAGTTGATAGCATTAGAGAGTTTGAGCAAGTAACTAAGCAGGTGGAGAAAAAAGAGAAAGAAGTTTCAACATCTCAATTGACTTACGAAGAAAAAAAACAATTAGACAAAGACATTCGTAAAGCTCAAAATCGAACAAATAATTTAGAGAAAAAGATAGAAGAGTTAGAAGGAGAAATTGAAAAGTTAAATGCTAAATTATTAGATCCAACCTTATATTCAGATGAACTTTTGGTGGAATATAACGAAGTTAAATCCAGCTTAGACCAAGCAATGATTGATTGGGAAGAAAGTCAATTGTTGGAAGAAGAATTGATTCGAAAGAAAGACTAATGTGTTTTAGTCATTGTTTCAGGAGTAGCGATAATAAAATGCGCTAAACTTTTGTTTTCTTCATCTAAAGCGTCCAATACTTTTTGTTCAACACAACTAATGGTAGCCACTTTTAAATCAGGGTTAGCTTGTTTTAAATACCACAAAATGCCTTCATAATTATTAGAGTGGTAAGCACCATTGTAATGAATAAAGGTTCTTCCTTCTACCCAGTTTTTTAAAATAAAATGAGCCATAGTTGCATCTTTACTTGCCTGTGCTTGTGCTAGAAAATCACCATTCATTCCATGTCCGTGAGCAGCCATTTTTTTCATTTCTACATAACCAGGTAGTTTGTCATCATACTTTAAAGGCAATGGAGCAATGTATTTTTTAGCTTCGTCAGATAAATGATTAAAGGCTTTAAATCCTTGTTTACTAACCATTTTAGCATATCTTCTAGGGATGTTTGTTGCAACAAAAGTTAATTGATTTCTTACTGCAAAATCAAGTAATGGATTATAATCTGTTTCATCATTTGGCCAAAGTTTTGCCTCACTTTTTAATGTTTTATAGTCAATATGACCACCTAAATATTCGTTAATTATTAGTTGGTTGTCCGCCTCATACATCTCGGCTCCTAGTGCTAGAAAATCATTGTATTTATTGTAAATATCTTTAGTTAATTCATATTGTAACCAATGATTTATTGGATTGTTATGTAATTCACCAAATAAAATTACATCAGCTTCAGCTACTTTTTTTAGTAGCTTCTCATAGCTCATTTTTTTCCCGTTTTGGTCAAAAATTTTATAAGCTCTTTTACCATCTTTAAAAGAGGTAAGTGCTATTGCCAAAAAGGTTAGTATAATTAATTTTACTCGCATAAGTGTTTGGTAATGATGCAAATGTAAACTTTAAAAAAGAACTTAACAATAAAAATTATAAGTAGTTTAAAGTGTGTTTAAATTCATTGATTATTAAGTTGTTAGCATTTTTTTTATTTAGCCAGTTGATGTGTGCTTTAATGATGTTTACAGCTTCTTCTTTTGTATCAATAGGCAGCGATTTTAAATTGTAAATCAAAGGTCGTTCCAAAAAATTAAGGTAAATATTGTTCACGTCTAAAAGTTTATTTTTAACTAAATACTGATGAAGCTCTGGTAAATTTAAAATATTTAGCGTACTAACTGTTGGAGTAATTTCGAAATAAATTTCAGGGCAAATCTGGAGCATTTTTTTTCTATTCGCTAAAAATTGATTCCAATTAAATCCTTCTCGTATTTCTTCTCCTAGCGAAAAAGTTCCGTCAATGCTAGCACTCACATGAACGTGTTTAAATTTTTTCCAGATTTCTAGAATACTTTTTTCTTTAAAATTCAGAATAGAAAAATTAGTGTTGTATCTAAGTTTGGTATTAACTAAATTTCTTTTTTCTAGTTCTTCTAAAATTAAATAGTGTTCCTCCATTATAAGAGGCTCTCCACCTGCAAAATAAATTTCTTCAACGTTGTCGATGTATTCAAATAATTCATCAAAATTATTGGTAAAAGCTTTAATTATTCTTTCATCGGATGCATTCCTTTTACTGCCTTCATTAAACCATGCTGAACTGTTTCCGTGCCAACAAGTTTTACATTTAAAATTGCAAATATTTGAAAATCGAATGTCTAAATAAATAGGTTCGGCATTATTGTTTTGAATCCTATCTATATCTTTTTTATACTTTCTATTTGAAATTTGTCGTAAACTCTCCTTGCCTGATTTTTCAATATTATAGCAATGAGAACATCTCTTGTCTGGAGTATTGTTTTTAAACTGTTCTCTTAAATCATTAAATTGTTCCCCATCCCAAATCTCTTTTATAGAATTGGTTTTAACGTCTCCTAAATACCTGTTATTATTACAGCATGGGTGTACCTTACCTGATTGGGATACATGCAAATGAATCCAAGGGAGAATGCAAAAATGTTTATTAGAAGTAAAATCCATTATACACTAAAACAAAAATCCCTTCTTTAGAAAGGGATTTTTTGTCTATTAAAAGTTTAAATTAAGCCTCCATGTAATCTTCGATAGGGTTACAGCTACAAATTAAGTTTCTATCCCCATAAGCATTATCAACTCTAGCAACAGTTGGCCAGTATTTTGCATCTTGCAACCATTCTAAAGGGAATGCAGCTTTTTCTCTAGAATAGCTATGTTTCCATTCTCCAGCAATAATTGCTTTTGAAGTATGAGGAGCATTTTTTAATACATTATCATCTTTATCTGCAGATCCTGAAAGAATTTCATTTACTTCATTTTTAATGCTAATCATAGTATCAATAAAACGATCTAATTCTGCTTTACTTTCGCTTTCTGTTGGTTCCACCATAAGTGTTCCAGCTACAGGGAATGATACAGTTGGTGCATGGAACCCATAATCCATTAATCGTTTAGCAATATCAGTTACTTCAATTCCTGAAGCTTGTTTAAAATCTCTACATTCTAAAATCATTTCATGAGCAACACGTTGGTTTTCATTTGTATATAAAATACCATAATGTCCTTCTAATTTTGATTTGATGTAATTAGCATTTAAAATAGCCAATTCAGTAGATTTTCTTAAACCAGCTGTACCTAACATTTTAATGTAGGCATAAGAGATTAAGCATACGTAAGCACTACCCCAAGGAGCAGAAGAAATAGATGTAATTGCATTTTCTCCTCCAGTTTTAACAATTGGGTTAGAAGGTAAAAACTCAGTTAAATGTTTTGCTACACCAATTGGTCCAACACCTGGTCCACCACCACCATGAGGAATAGCGAAAGTTTTATGTAAATTTAAGTGACAAACATCAGCACCAATATTTGCAGGATTTGTTAATCCCACTTGTGCGTTCATGTTCGCTCCATCCATATAAACTTGACCTCCATTTTCATGAATAATGTCGGTTATTTCAATTATACTTTCCTCAAAAACTCCATGAGTTGAAGGATAAGTTACCATGATACAAGATAAATTAGCAGCATGTAATTCTGCTTTTTCTTTTAAGTCAGCGACATCAATATTTCCTAATTCATCACATTTAGTAACAACAACTTTCATTCCTGCCATAATCGCGCTTGCAGGGTTAGTTCCATGAGCTGAAGAAGGAATTAGAGCAATATCTCTATGTGTGTCGCCTCTGCTTTCATGATAAGCTCTAATCACCATTAAACCTGCATATTCACCTTGAGCACCAGAGTTAGGTTGGAGTGTTACCGCATCAAATCCAGTAATTTCAGCTAAATCATCAGCTAAACCTTTTAACATTTCTTGATAACCTTGAGCTTGGTTAATTGGAGCAAAAGGATGAATGTTTGCCCACTCATTCCAGCCTAAAGGGATTAACTCTGAAGCTGCATTTAATTTCATTGTGCATGAACCTAATGAAATCATAGAATGTGTTAATGATAAATCTTTATTCTCTAAACGCTTAATGTATCGCATCATATCTGATTCAGAATGATATAATGCAAAATTTTCGTGTGTTAAGTATGAGGTTGTTCTAGTTAACTTTGAAGGAATACCATTAATAGTAGAAGCTTGGAATGAGTTTCCAGTTGCTTCAGCAAAAATAGAAGCTATTTCATTAATGCTATTTTCATTTTCAGTTTCTCCTATACTAACAGAAATAGTGTTTGAAGTATAATAAAAGTTAACTTCTTTTGCTAAAGCAATCTCTTTAATTTTTGAAATTAATGTTACATCAGCTTCATAAGTTAATGTGTCAAAAAAGCTATTGTTCAATCTTTTTAATCCTAAACTATCAATAGCTCCAGCTAATTTGCTAGTTAAAGAATTAATTGAAGAAGCAATATTTTTTATTCCCTCAGGACCATGATAAACACCATACATACCAGCAATTACAGCTAATAACACTTGGGCTGTACAAATATTAGAGGTTGCTTTATCTCTTTTTATATGTTGTTCTCTTGTTTGTAAAGCCATTCTTAAGGCTCTGTTTCCTTGGTCATCTATAGAAACACCAATAATTCTTCCTGGAATATTTCTTTTGTAAGCCTCTTTTGTAGCAAAATATGCAGCATGTGGTCCACCATAACCCATTGGTACACCAAAACGTTGAGTAGTTCCAACAACAACATCAGCTCCCCATTCTCCCGGAGGGGTTAATAGTGCTAAACTCATTAAATCGGCAGCAACTACAACTAAACATTCATTTGCATGTGCTCTTTCTACGAATGAAGCATAATCTTCTACCTGACCACTTGCATCAGGATATTGTAC
The DNA here is from genome assembly GCF_007993035.1 of Vicingus serpentipes. Lineage (NCBI taxonomy): Bacteria > Pseudomonadati > Bacteroidota > Flavobacteriia > Flavobacteriales > Vicingaceae > Vicingus > Vicingus serpentipes. The sequence goes on along the minus strand of NZ_VOOS01000001.1, from coordinate 751,519 downwards.
AATAGCTCCAAATACTTTTTCATTAAATTCAAATGATTCGTAATCACCAATAATTAATTCAATATCTAATGGGGTTGAACGTGTTTTTAATACATCAATCGTTTGAGGGAAGCATTTGTCAGAAACAAAAAATACATTAGCATTATTCTTCTTAGCTTCCCTTGTTCTACTGTTGTATGCCATAATCATAGCTTCACCAGCAGCAGTTCCTTCATCCAGTAAAGATGCGTTTGTAATTTCCATACCTGTTAAGTCCAATACTATTGTTTGGAAATTTAATAATGCTTCTAATCTTCCTTGAGAAATTTCAGCTTGGTATGGAGTGTAAGCAGTGTACCATCCTGGATTTTCAAATACATTACGCTTAATTACAGAAGGTAAAATTGTATTGTAATATCCTAATCCAATGTATGATTTATAAACTTTATTCTTATGAGATAAATCTTTAATATGATTTAAATATTCATATTCCGTTAAAGGCTCACTTAAATTAAGTTCGTTTTTTAATCGAATTTTTGAAGGTATTGTTTGATTAATAAGTTCATCAATAGAGTTTACACCTATTTCCGTTAACATTTGGTTAACATCAGTGTCTCTTGGACCAATGTGTCGGTCAGAAAATTTTTGTATTGACATAATTGTACGTTTTGTGAAATAAAAAGGCAAGCAAAAGTAATAAAAGAACAACATAAAAATGCTGTTTTTTAACCCTGTTAAGAAATAAAATAAAAGGATTGTTAAAATGTTAATCTTTCAATCTGAAATATCAATTAAAATTATTTCTTACAACAGAAATATCTTCGATTAAATTTCGATTTTTTTCAGCACCATTACCGATTACAATAATGTCAGCTCCTGCATTATAAACTTTGGTTGCAGTTTCAGCAGATTTAATTCCACCTCCAATAATTAAAGGGATATCTAAACTTGATTTTGTTTGTGTTATCATTTCATTTGAAATGGGCTGTTCAGCTCCACTTCCTCCATCAATATAAATTAACTTTTGTCCTAAATACTGTCCAGTTAAAGCAGTATTAGCAGCCAGTTCATTTTCTTTGAATGGAATAGGGGGTGTTTCACTTACTTTAATTGCAGTGGTTTGGTTTCCACAATCAACTAATAAATAACCTGTAGGAATAATTTCTAATTTACTGGTTTTTAGTTTTGGTGTTGCTAAGAGTTGAGTTCCTATTAAAAAATCTGGATTACGCCCAGAAATAAGTGATAAAAATAAAATACCATCGGCTTTTGTGCTAATGTGATTGTGACTTCCAGGAAAAAGTAAAACAGGAATGATAGAGTTTTCTTTTATGGCGTGAACAGTGTTGTCAATATTTCCATTGGTAATAATACTTCCTCCAACCAAGAAAAAATCAATTTTTACTTTATTGCATAATTGAATGGTTTTTAATAGTTCTGAAAAGTTTTGTTTGTCAGGGTCTATTAAAACTGAAAAGAGTTTTTTCTCTTGTTTAATTTTTAAAGCAATATTATGGTAAATGTCTTTAGTCATTCAGAAGCAATATTAATAATTACAAAGTATATACTAATAAGTAATTATCAATTTTATCCCAAACCATTTTTATTTCTTTACTAAAATCAGGCATATTAATTACACCTTCAAAGTAATTTGATTCATTAGAAAATGAATTAATAAAAAGGTTTTCGATAAATAAAACTTCTTTTTTTCCATAGTATTTGTAAAGAGCTTCTTTCGCTCCCCAATATAGAGTTAGGTGTTCATGAGATGTAATTATTTTTAAATCATCTTCATTTAAAAACTTATGTTTAATTCGTTCTACTTTTGTTGATATTTTTTCAATATCTATTCCACAATTTTCTTTTTCATTTAATATTATGGCAACATAGTCTCCTGAATGAGAAATTGAAATATTCCAATGATTACTTAAGCTAGGTTTGCCTAATTCATCATAAATAATTTCTACATCTTTAAAAAAGTGACTTAATAGAAGGCGAGTTGAAATCCATTGTTTAATTCTAGATTCACTTTTTGTTACAGGTAGTTTAGTTAGGTCTATGTTTAGAAGAGAGGATTGTTTAATTAAATCATCTTGATTTTCAGTAATATGCCAAACACCAACTTTAATATTGTTTGCTATGTTTTTTTGATGAAATAGTGGCATTTTACTAAAGTTATTATGTTATTCCTTAAATTTGCAGTCCTTAAAATTATAAAAACTATAACTAAATGAGTACACAAGTGGAAAGATTACCATACAAAGTTAAAGATATTACCCTTGCTGAATGGGGAAGAAAAGAAATTAGATTAGCTGAAGCAGAAATGCCAGGGTTAATGAGTTTAAGAGAAGAGTTTGGAACATCTAAGCCTTTAGCAGGAGCTAGAATTGCAGGATGTTTACACATGACAATACAAACAGCAGTTTTAATTGAAACATTAACAGCTTTAGGAGCTGAGGTTTCTTGGTCTTCATGTAACATATTTTCAACTCAAGATCAAGCTGCGGCTGCAATAGCTGCAACAGGAGTTCCTGTTTATGCTTGGAAAGGTTTAAATGAAGAAGAATTTGATTGGTGTATTGAGCAAACATTATTTGCTTTTGAAGGAGGAAAACCATTAAATATGATTTTAGATGATGGTGGAGATTTAACTAATATGGTTTTTGATAGATACCCTGAATTAACTAAAGATATTAGAGGATTATCGGAAGAAACAACTACTGGAGTTCATAGATTATATGAAAGAGTTTTAAATGGTACTTTAGTAATGCCTGCTATTAATGTTAATGATTCAGTTACGAAATCTAAATTTGATAACAAATATGGATGTAAAGAATCGTTAGTTGATGCTATAAGAAGAGCTACAGATGTGATGATGGCTGGTAAAGTTGCTGTAGTATGTGGTTATGGAGATGTTGGTAAAGGTTCTGCTGCTTCGTTAAGAGGTGCTGGAGCAAGAGTTATTGTTACAGAAATTGACCCAATTTGTGCACTACAAGCTGCAATGGATGGTTTTGCTGTTAAGTTATTAGAAAACGTAATTGGTGAAGCTGATATTATTGTTACTACAACTGGAAATAAAGATATTATCCAAGGTCAACATTTCGAAGCAATGAAAGACAAAACGATTGTTTGTAACATTGGTCACTTTGATAATGAAATTGACATGGCATGGTTAAATAAAAATTATGGTAATACTAAAGACACTATCAAACCTCAAGTTGATATGTATACTATTAAAGGAAAAGATATTATTGTTTTAGCTGAAGGTAGATTAGTAAACCTAGGGTGTGCTACAGGGCACCCATCATTTGTAATGAGTAATTCATTTGCTAACCAAACATTGGCTCAAATTGAATTATGGACAAATGCTAAAGCTTACAAAAATGAAGTTTACATGTTACCTAAGCATTTAGATGAAAAAGTAGCTAAATTGCACTTAGAAAAAATCGCAGTAGAGTTAACTACTTTACGTCCAGAGCAAGCAGCATATATTGGAGTTGCAGTTGAAGGACCTTATAAGCCAGAACACTACAGATACTAGAGATAAGTTTTTTAGATTTAAAAAAGCCTCAACGTAAGTTGGGGCTTTTTAATTATATATACGCAAAACAGTACCATCAAAAGATGTGTTATACTCTTTTAATGTTTGGGTAGCTGGTCCTTGAGTTACTTGACCGTTCGACATTAAAAACATAGAGCCACAACAATCATCTTTACCGGTAACATTGGTAACATCAACTGAAACCAGACCGCAACTGCTTGATGGATTAAAAGTGCAATGCCTATCAAATGCTTTGTATTGTCCATTAGTTCGGTAAACTATAATTCCTCTAGAACCTCCCGAAACATAAGTCCAACCATTGTCAACCTTTAAATGAATAAATTCTGGATTGGAAAGGTTTAAGTAGAGTTCAACAGCGACTAAAGGAATAGTAGAATTATCATCTTTATTACATCCTAAAAACGATAAAATAGATACAAATAATATGAGGATTAGTTTGTTCATAATTCAATGTAAAATTAGTAAATTCGGGCTACAATATTTTTCAAAAGGATGAAAGGAATAAAATACATATTAACAGTTTTTGCTTTATTAGCCTCTTTTACAGTTTTTTCACAAGAAACTAAAATGGTTAAAAACCGAAAAAAGATGTTAGAAAAGCAAGAAGAAGCTAAGGAGAAAGCCCAAGAAAAAGGACATCAAGAAGGATTAAAGAGGCATACGAAAATACAAACAAAAGCCACTCAAAAGCGTATGAAACAAACCGCAAAAAAGAATAAGCGTTTGCATAAAAACAAAGCAAAAAAAGAGTTTTTCTTAAAAAGATGGTTTAACTAGTGGAGAAAATCAGAGCCATTATTATTGATGACGAATTTTTTGCTCGCGAAAACTTATTAATGTTATTAAATGAGTTTTGTCCTGAAGTTGAGGTTGTCGGTATGGGGCAAAATGTAGAAGAAGCAAGGATTCTTTTAGCAGATCAAAAACCAGATGCTGTATTTTTAGATATCAGAATGCCAAGTGGAGAGGAAGGTTTAGAATTGTTGGAAGATGTGAAAACAGGAAATTTTCAAATTGTTTTTGTTACTGCATTTAAGGATTATGCAATTAAAGCTTTTAATGTAAACTCGATTCACTACATTCTAAAACCAATAGATATTGAAGACTTAAAAGATGCAGTAGATAAATTAAAGCACTATAAAACCATCTTTAAACAAGATAATAGTAATCTTCAAACTTATATAGAATCTTTAAAGAATTTTTCTGAAAATATTCATTACCAAAGTGAATCAAATAAAATTACTATTACCCATTTAAAAGGGATAAAAATTATAGAAGACTCTTCAATAATGTATTTAGAAGGAGAAGGGAATTGCACGAATTTACATTTTAATGATACTACCAATTTTTTCGATACACGAACTTTAAAAATTTATGATGAGATATTAAATCCAAATAAATTTTATCGAATTCATAAAAAATACATAATCAACTTAAATCAGTTAACAGATTATATTCATCAAGATGGGTATTTTGCTAAATTGAAAAACGGAGAAATGTTGCCTGTTGCTCGTGCAAGAGTTACCGATTTTATAAATAAAATTAAATCACTTTAAACCGGTTAATCTTTTTTAGCTACCTTTTAATTGATTATTCATACTAATGAATAGATTTGCAAAACATCTTTTAGGAGATGCCGTACATTTATTAAGACTAACTAAACTTATTATATTATGGCTATTACCGCAATCATTATTGATGATGAGCAAAATGCTCGGTTCAATTTAAAAATTTTAATAGAAGATTTTTGTCCAGAAGTTAACGTTATTGGCGAAGCTGAATCAGCAGAACAAGCAAGAGCTTTAATCGAAGAACAGAAACCAGATTTGCTTTTTCTGGATATTAATATGCCAAATGAAGATGGGTTTGATTTATTGGAATCGATAGAGGATAAGAATTTTTCAGTAATTTTTATTACAGCTCATAATCAGTATGCATTAAAAGCGATTAAAGCAGGTGCTATTGATTATTTAGAAAAGCCTATAGATGTTGAAGATTTGCAAAAAGCAGTAGCTAAAATTTCGGGATCAACAGAAAAAATTGGAAATATTGATGTTGAATCTATTCGTTCTATTTTAGATAAATACCAAAATGAATCTAAAGTAGATACAATAGCAATACCAACTCTTACTGGTTATGAAATAATTAAAACAGCTGATATTGTTAGATTAGAAGCAGACGAAAGCTATACAAAAATCTTTTTGAATGATGGAAAAAAATGTACGAGCAGCATGACTATTGCTCGATACGAAAAGGTATTAAATAAAAATGTTTTTTTTAGAGTTCATAAGTCACACATTATAAATACAAGAGACCATTTAAAAGAGTTCAATCGCCACGAAGGTAATGTTGCAATAATGGATAATGGGACAGCTATTCCTGTATCAAGAAGAAAACTCACAGAATTTATTAATGCAATAAAAACTTTTTAAAAACATTGTTTAAGAAAACATTTTTTTTCATATTTATTCTATTGCTTTTATCACAGCAAGTTGTTTCTCAACAGTATAATTTTATAAATTATTCCGTTGAACAAGGATTGGTGCAATCTCAAATTGGTGCCCTTTGCCAGGATGAAAGAGGATATATATGGGTAGGAACTTATGGAGGAGTTTCGAAATTTGATGGGGTTAATTTTCAAAATTATTCGAATAATAATGGATTAATTAATAATCAAGTTAATTCAATATTTAAAGATTCAAAAAATAATCTTTGGTTTGGTTCTTTAGGTGGCGTTTCTGTAAAAAAAGGAGATAAGTTTGAGAGTATTTCTTTTAAGTATGATTTAAGTAATTTTTTTGTTTTAAACATATCAGAAGATAAAGAGGGTAATCTTTGGTTCGCTACAGATGGAGGAGGTGTTGTGAAATATAGTGACGGAATTTTAACCTATTACGATATAAATTCTTCTGATAATGAGAACAACAATTATGTAAGACATATATTTTGTGATACATTTAATAATAAATGGCTTTCCACTCGTAATGGAGTATTTATTTTAGATGTTTTAGGTGAAGTAAAAGACACTATTCAAAATATTAATGCTACCCAAGTACTAATTGAAGATAATGGGAATTTTTGGTGTAGCACATTTGGTAATGGTGTTATTCATGCTACTTCAGATACTTCTTATTTTTTAACCACAAATGATGGATTAATAAGTAATCACATTCGGTCGTTTATCAAAAAATCAGATCGATCAGTGTGGTTAGTTTCTAAAGCAGGTATTTCAAAACTTAGTAGAAAAGGGATTAAAAACTTCACACAAAAGGATGGTTTAGTAAATGAAAATGTAAAAACAATAATTGAAGATATAGAGGGGAATTTATTTTTAGGAACAGACGGGGGAGGATTGATCAAATTTACTGATGAGGCTTTTATTAGTTATACAGAAAAAGATGGATTAAATAGTAGTATAATTATGTCTGTAGCTGAAAATCCTCAAGGATCCTTGTGGTTTTCCACTTATGGAAATGGCATTTGTAAAATGGAAAAAGAGTTGTATGCATTTTATGGTGAAGAGCTAGGTTTAGGAAATAATACAGTGTGGTGTAGCATACTTGATTATCAGAATAGAATTTGGTTTGGCACTTCAACTGGATTTTCAGTTTTTGATGGTAAAAGATTTAAAACCTATGATTTAAATAAAGGGTTAAATGCAAATAAAGTTTATGCATTAAGTGAAGATGTAAATAAGAATATATGGATAGGTTCTAAGGAGGGACTTTCAATATTGTTTATTGAAAAGGATAGTATTTATAATTTCTCAGAAGAAAAGGCCGTAGCTAAAAATATTCGATTTATATTAAATGAATCATCTTCTTCAATATGGATTTGTTCTTCGGAAGGGCTGATTAATTATAATCCGAAAACTGAAATTATCTATGAATACACAACAGATAATGGGTTGCCAGATAATAGTGTTATGAATATTCTTAAAGATAAGAATGGTAAGTTTTGGGTTGGAACAAAAAATGGATTGGTTTATATTCAGAACAAAAATGTTGTAAAAGTTCCTATTGAAGGTGATTATTCATCAAATAACATCAACTTTTTAAATCAAGATAAATATGATAATTTGTGGTTAGGAACAAATAATGGCTTATACCGGTTGGCTTTAAATGATTCTAATCACTATAATTCATCATCTTTTACTCGTTATTCAAATTTAGATGGGTTAAAAAGTTTAGAATGTAATCAAAATGCTTCATTTATTGATAGTGAAAATAACTTGTGGTTTGGTACAAGTTTAGGGTTAATGAAGCATCCCCTAAAGCAAGAGGAAAAAATAGTTGCATATCCAAAAATAAATTTAAAAGATGTAAGATTATTTTTTGAAAAACAAGATTGGATTAAAGTCACAAGAAAAACATTAAATCAAGATAACTTACCAGATAATTTAGTCTTAAGATATAATAAAAATCACCTTACATTCGACTTTGATGGAATTTATCATCGTAGTCCAGATAAAGTAAGATTTCGTTTTAAACTTGATGGCTTTGATGAAAATTGGCAACCCGTTACAAAAGCAAATTTTGTAACATATTCTAATATTCCTCCAGGATCTTATGTTTTTAATTTGTCGGCATCTATTGATATGCTAAATTGGACAGAACCTAAGGCTTTTAGTTTTGAAATAAGACCTCCTTTTTGGTTTACTTGGTGGTTTTATTTGCTAACAATAGTTGCTGTTGCTGCTATAATTAGATTAATTGTGAATAGAAGAATTAAATTTTTAGAAAGAGAACGTTCAACAGAGTTAATTAAAAATCAGGCTAAAATGCAAGAACTTGAGCAACAAGCTCTAAACGCCAGTTTAAATAGACACTTTATTTTTAATGCATTAAATTCTATTCAATATTATATAAATCGGCAAGATAGATTGTCGGCAAATAAATATCTTTCAAGTTTTGCCAAATTGGTTAGAAAAAACTTAGATAGTTCAATGGAAAATGAAACAGCAATTGATGACGAAATAGAACGTATAGAACTTTATTTAAAGTTAGAACAAATGCGTTTTCAAGATAAGTTTGACTATGAAATTAATTGTGAATCTTCAGTTTTAAATAATAATATTAAAATACCTTCAATGCTCTTACAACCCTTTGTCGAAAATTCTATTTGGCATGGAATCTTGCCAAGAGAAAAACAGGGTAAAGTTGTAGTAGAAGTTAAAAAGCATGATAGTGCAATTACGATTATAATTAGGGATAACGGAATTGGGATTGAAACAAGTCTTAAAACCAAAGAAAATAAGGAGCAATTACATGTCTCTAAGGGGATGGCATTAACAAAAGGAAGGATTAATTTATTGAGTAAGATGTCAAAAAAATCATGTTATGTCCAAGGACCTTATCAAATTTATGAAAAAGATGGATCTATTGCGGGTACAGAAGTTTCAATAATCATTAATTTGCAAGAAATTTAATTTCGATTTAAGTGATGAAAATACAAGAAGTTATTCAATTAATAGAGGATTTAGCACCGCTTTCATATCAAGAAAGTTATGATAATTCAGGGTTAATTGTAGGTAATTATAAAGATGATGTTACTGGAGTTTTAATCTGTTTAGATTCTACTGAAGAAGTTGTTGATGAAGCAATTGCTAATAATTGCAATTTGATTATAGCTCATCATCCCATTTTATTTTCAGGGTTAAAAAAGTTGAATGGGAATAATTATATTGAGAGAACAATTTTAAAAGCAATAAAGAATGATATTGCTATTTATGCTGCGCATACTAATTTAGATAATGCAAACGGAGGAGTTAACTATAAGATTGCTGAAAAAATTGGTCTTACTAATTGTAAACCATTAGTTTCCAAAAAAGGATTATTAAATAAGTTAGTTGTTTTTTGTCCAGTAAATTATGCTAATGAAGTGAGAAACGCAATGTTTGAAAATGGGGCTGGAGCAATTGGAGATTATAAAGAATGTAGTTTTAATACAAAAGGAGAGGGAACATTTAAATCTTTATCAGGAGCAAAACCTTTTGTAGGAAATAAAAATGAATCGCATACAGAAAGTGAAATAAAGATTGAAGTGATAGTTGAGTCACATCTCCTGTCTGGAGTTTTGTCGGCGATGTTTACTTCTCATCCCTATGAAGAAGTTGCTTATGATTTATTAAAATTAGAGAACCGATTAGAAACAGTAGGAAGTGGTTTGATTGGTGAACTTGATGAAGAAATTGATGAAATAACTTTTTTAAAAAACGTAAAAGTTGACTTAAAAACAGATTGTATTAGGCATACAAATCTTTTAAATAAAAAAATTAAAAAAGTAGCATTATGTGGTGGTTCTGGTAGTTTTTTGTTGCCAGAGGCAATAAGAGTAGACGCTGATATTTTTATTACTGGAGATTTTAAATATCATCAGTTTTTTGATGCTGAAAATAAAATAATAATAGCTGATATCGGACATTATGAAAGCGAGCAATTTACGAAAGAATTAATTTATGATATACTTATAAAAAAAATTACTAATTTTGCCGTTCGTTTATCTGAAATAAATACAAACCCAATTAATTACCTTTAATATGGCTAAAAAAGAAGCTACAGTAGAAGAGAGATTGAAAGCATTGTACGAATTACAAGTGATTGATTCTACGATTGATAAAATACGTACAATTAGAGGAGAACTTCCTCTTGAAGTACAAGATTTAGAAGATGAAATTGCAGGGCTTGAAATTAGACTTGAAAATTTAAATCAAGAAATTGAAGATTTAGAGACTGAAATTTCTAATCAAAAAAATGGTATTACTGATGCTAATAACTTGATTAAGAAGTATGAGGAGCAACAAAATAAGGTTAGAAATAACCGTGAGTTTGATGCTATCACTAAAGAGATTGAATTTCAAAAGCTTGAAATAGAATTAGCAGAGAAAAAAATTAGAGAAGGTGGTTTTCAATTAGCTTCTAAACAAGAAAAAATTGGAGAATCTAAAGAATATTTAGATGGTAGAAAGCTTGATTTAGAAAATAAAAAGAATGAGTTAGATGAAATTACATCTGAAACTCAATCTGATGAGGAAGGTTTGTTGAAAAAATCTGAAAAAGCTTCAAAAGTGATTGAAGAAAGATTATTAACTGCTTATACTAGGATTAGATCAAATGCAAGAAACGGATTGGCAGTTGTTACTATTCAAAGAGATTCATGTGGAGGTTGTTTTAATAAAATTCCACCACAACGTCAATTAGATATTAAAATGCATAAGAAAATATTAGTTTGTGAGCACTGTGGTAGAATCTTAGTTGATTCAGCGTTTGACCCTAATTACGTTGAAGATGTTGAAGAGGAAAAACCAAAAAGAAGAGTTACAAGAAAAAAGAAAGTTGAAGCTTAATTAACTAGCTATAAGTATATAAAAAAAGAGTCTCAATATTGAGACTCTTTTTTTTGCTCCTAACTTTTGATTTTAATTTTCTAATAATTCTTCAATATCAATTTCATCTTTTACAATAAAGCAGTTAGGGAAATGTGTAGCAATTTCTTTTTGAAACTTCAGAGCCTCTATTTTTGTTCTAAAATCACCAACTCTAACTTTGAAATAAGGTTGTTGGTATATTTCGTGTGCTTTATTTTTGTGTCTTAAACTTATGTATTTAGCTTTTGCTTCTCTAGCAGGTTGTTTTTTATTTCCCGAAAAAATTTGAATTCGATAGCCATCTTCTCTATATGATTTCTTGTGTGTTTCAATAATAGCATCTATTCTAATGTCTTTTTTCACATGAATCTTATTTGTAGAATGATTTGTTGAATCTGAAATTGCATCTATGGTTTGGCTTTTTAAGCAAAAGCAAATAAGAATTAATAAGGATGCTATTGTGTATTTTTTAAGCATAAAGTCTCTTTAAAATAGAATTCAAAAGTACATTTTGTTTTTATCACAAGGAGAAATGCTAAAAACAAATTTTATTCCAAAACTTACAAATACCTTATTTAGAATAATTCTAAATTAATAAATATTTGATTTATTTTTTAAAAATCGAATGAAAAAAAGCAGCATTCTTATAAATTTGTCAATGCATAACTAACAGATTTCACAAAATTATTGTAACTATTTTAGTATGAATAAGATAACAAAAAAAGTAAAAAGAAACGTATTTCATAGAGTTGCATTTCTTTGCCTATTAGTTCTTTTTACTAATTCATTTTCTTTCGCTCAAGAAGAATCAGATTCTAATAATGTAAGTTTAGAGGCTTCAGCTTCAGCTGAAGATGTAGCTACTGTTGATGGTGAAGATCTTGTAATGAAGGGGGAAAAGCTTTTTAAGGCGAATTGTGCTGCTTGTCACAGTATAGGTGATAACAAAGTTGTTGGTCCTGGTTTAAAAGGTATAAGTGATAGGAGAGAAAGAGAGTGGTTAGGTAAATGGATTATTAATTCTGCAGATTTAATTGCTTCGGGTGATGCTGATGCAAATGCAATTTTTGAAGAATACAACAAGGTTCCGATGCCTCCTCAGCCAGTGAGTGAAGATGATATTGATGCAATATTAGCATACATTAAAACTCCTCCAGTCAAACAAGATGTAGTTGCTGATGTTTCTACTGAAGAGGTTGTTGTAGAAGAGGATTCAAGTGTTTCGTTAATAGTTTTTGGGTCTGTCGCATTAATTTTATTGGTTTTATTAGTAATCTTAAATAAATCAAGAGTGTCTATTGCAAGATTAGCTGCAGAGAAAGAAGGTGTTTCTTTTGATGGTCCAGTATCGTTAATGGAAGCGTTTAGATTTACTTTAAGAAATAATAAAGGTTTAGTTGCTGCAATTGTTATTGTCTTGTTTTTTACTAGTTTAGTTAAATTAATGGATGGTGCATTTACAATAGGAGTTCATACTGGGTATAAGCCAGAGCAGCCAATTAAATTTTCTCACAAAATTCATGCAGGTGATGATAAAATAGATTGTAACTACTGCCACTCAAGTGCACGCCATAGTAAAACTTCAGGTATTCCTTCATTAAATGTATGTATGAACTGTCATAAGTATATTGATGGCTCTCATGGGAAAACCTTTTCTTATAATGGTGAAGAGTATTCTATGGAAGAAGAGATTAAGAAAATTTATAAAGCACTTGACTATGATACAGAAACTCAAACTTATGGAGATAATCCTACTCCTGTGAAATGGATTAAAGTTCATAATTTACCAGACCACGTTTTCTTTAGTCATCAACAACACGTTACTGTTGGTAATCAAAAATGTCAAACATGTCACGGACCAGTTGAAGAAATGGATGTTGTTGAACAATCTTCTCCATTGACTATGAAATGGTGTATTGAATGTCATGGTGAAACTGGAGTTGCAACTAAAGGAAATGGTTATTACGATGAAATGCATTCTAGAATGACAGAAGAATATAAAGATAAATGGCTAGGAGATGATAAACTTACAGTTGAAGAGATAGGTGGTTGGGAATGTGCTAAATGTCATTATTAATATAATTAGAATTTTTAAGCTTTAATAGAATATGGCTAATACAAAGAAATACTGGAAAGGATTAGAACAATTAAATGAAGACCCTAACTTTTTAGCGTCTACTAAAAATGAATTTCCTGAGCACTTGCCTGTAGATGAGTTTTTAGGTGATAAAGAATCTTTAGAAAACACTTCTACTACTAGAAGAGATTTTTTAAAGTTTTTAGGATTTGGTGTTGCTGCTGCTTCATTGGCTGCTTGTGAAACGCCGGTAACTAAAGCTATACCTTACTTAAATAAACCTGAAGAAATTACACCAGGTGTTGCTAATTATTATGCATCTACTTATTTTGATGGTAATGATTATGCTCCTATCTTGGTTAAAACGAGAGAAGGTCGTCCAATATTTATTAGTGGAAATAAATCATCATCTTTAACTAAAGGTGCTGTTAATGCTAGAATAAATTCTTCGGTATTATCGTTATATGATAATAATAGGTTAAAAAAACCTATGATGAATGGAAGTGAATCAGATTGGGCTTCTCTAGATAAAGCTATTACTAAAGATTTAGCAGGAGCTAAAAACATTAAGTTTTTATCAAATACGATAATTAGTGGAACAGCTAAACAAATTATAAATGGTTTAGTAAAAGTTGAGGGAGAAGAAATTGATCAAGCTACTAAAAATGAAGTATTGGTTCAGTATAACCCTATTTCTTACTCAGGTATTTTAAATGCAAACCAAGAGTCATTTGGTAAGATGGCAATACCAACATATAATTTTGCAAAAGCTAAAACAATAGTTTCTGTTGGTGCTGATTTTATGGGTAACTGGTTAGATGCGTTAATGTATGTTAATGATTATGCTCAAACTCGAAAGCCAGATAATGATTGGATGTCTAAGCATTATCAGATAGAGGCAAACATGTCATTGTCAGGAACTAATGCAGATGTTAGGATTCCTGTTAAACCTTCTGAATATGGAGCTATTTTAGCTCAAATTTATAGTAAATTAGGAGGGAGCTTAAATGCTTCTAATGCAAAATACGATGCATTTGTTAATGCTATAGTAAAAGATTTAAAATCTACAAAAGGAGAATCAATTGTCGTTTGTGGTTCAAATGATAAAAATGTTCAAGTTATTGTAAATGCTATTAATTCTTTATTAGAGAATTATGGTAAAACAATTGATTTAAACAGACATTCTAATACTAAGCAGGGTGATGATAAAGCTTTGCTAGCTTTAATGAAAGAAATGAATGCTGGAGAGGTTGATGCTTTATTTATAAATGGTATTGATCCAGTATTTACTCTTGGTCAAGAATTTAAGGCTGCGTTAGCAAAAGTAAAAACTACTGTTTGTTTTACTACAAAAATGAATGACACTGCTGCTGCATGTAAATATGTTGCTGCAAGTAATCATCAGTTAGAATCATGGTCTGAAGCGAATCCTGTTGAAGGGTATTATTCATTAGGTCAGCCTACTATTTCTCCATTATTTGATACAAGACAACCAGAAGAGTGTTTGTTGAAATGGAATGGAAATAATGATTCTTATTATGACTATTTAAGAAAAGGATGGGAGACTAATGTTTTTAATAAACAATCTTCTCAATTATTCTTTAATGACTTTTGGAATAAAGTATTACATGATGGGGTTGTTGAATTTCCAGTTGAAGCTAAAGAATTAGCTCCATTTAGTGGTGATGTTGCTGCTGCATATAATGCAGTTAAGTCAATTAAAGGAGGAGATTTAGAAATTGAATTAACTCAAAATATTGGTGTTGGAGATGGCTCAGGGGCTGATAACCCTTGGTTACAAGAAATGCCAGATCCATTAACTAAAGTTACCTGGGATAATTATGTAACTATGAATCCTGCAGAAATGCAAGAAAAGGGATATAACATTAAATTAGGCCAAGAAGAATTAATTAATGTCGTTAATATTAGTGTAAATGGTAAAACTGTTGAAAATCTCCCTGTAGTAGCTCAGCCAGGTCAAGCTAAAGGAACAATAGGTGTTGCTTTAGGTTATGGTAAGGTTGTTGGGAATATGGCAGAACCTACAGGTAAAAATGCTTATCCTTTAGTTGCTTTAACTAAACAAGGTTTCAATTATTATGGTGTTGCAACAACTGTTGATGTTGATATGGAATATCATATTGCAGCTACACAAACACAACAAACAATAATGGGTAGAGACTCTATTATTAGAGAGACTACATTTGATACATACAAAAAAGGAAATAAATCAGATTATAATCCAGCTCATACTTTATTGTTTCATGAAAAAGGTGAAGCCGTTCAAAAGAACATAAAAGAGATTGATTTATGGGGAGCACAACCAGTTGAAAATATTGGTCACAGATGGGGTATGTCAATCGACTTAAACACTTGTACTGGATGTAGTGCATGTGTTACGTCATGTGTTTCTGAAAACAATGTTGCAGTTATAGGAAAAGATGAAGTAAGAAGAGGTAGAATAATGCACTGGTTAAGAATAGATAGATACTATTCTAGTGAGCATCAAGAGGTTGGTAAGATAGGTGAAACTCATGAAAAAACGAAAGCAGCTGAAGATTTAGGTGGTATTGGAGCTTATTCTGCTATGGAATTTGCAGCTGATAACCCTAGCGTTGTTCATCAGCCAATGATGTGTCAGCATTGTAATCATGCAGGTTGTGAAACAGTTTGTCCTGTTGCAGCAACCACACATAGTAATGAAGGTCTAAATATGATGGCTTATAACCGTTGTATAGGTACTAGATACTGTGCTAATAACTGTGCTTATAAAGTAAGAAGATTTAACTGGTACAATTATAAAGCGTATAATAAATTTTCAGATTTTAATCCTTCTCAAGATGATTTAGGACGTATGGTACTTAATCCAGATGTTGTTGTTAGATCTAGAGGAGTAATGGAAAAATGTAGTTTATGTGTACAACAAATTCAAGCTGGTAAGTTAGAAGCGAAAAAAGCTGGTGCTAAGGTTGTGGATGGATCTATTCAAACTGCATGTTCTTCAGCTTGTCCTACAAATGCAATAACATTTGGAGATTTAAATGATAATTCAAGTAAAGTTGCTGAAGGTATGAATCATGATAGAGCATACAGAGTAATTGAAGAGGTTGGACAACAACCAAACATATACTATCAAACTAAAGTAAGAAACTTACAAAATAACGAAGCTTAATAGTTGTTTTAATAAAATTTAAAAGAATGCATAAAGAAGCAGCAATAAGAGAACCATTAATTTTAGGAAATGATGTTACGTATAGTAAGATAACAAATGATGTCTTACATACTATAGAACACTCTCCAACTAAAATGTGGAAAATATTGATGACCATAGCAGTAATTATTGCTTTATGGGGAATAGGATCAATATTATATTTATTAGGTGTTGGAATTGGAACATGGGGTCTAAACAATACTGTTGGTTGGGCTTGGGATATTACTAACTTTGTTTGGTGGGTTGGTATTGGTCACGCAGGAACCTTAATTTCAGCAGTGTTATTACTTTTCCGTCAGAAGTGGAGAATGGCTATTAACCGTCCCGCTGAAGCGATGACTATCTTTGCTGTATTTATGGCAGGAATGTTCCCTATGATTCACATGGGAAGAATTTGGATGGCTTATTGGGTGTTACCATTACCAAATCAATTTGGTTCTTTATGGGTAAACTTTAATTCACCTCTTTTATGGGATGTATTTGCTATTAGTACTTATATGTCAGTTTCTTTAGTTTTCTGGTATATTGGATTAATACCTGATTTTGCATCTATTAGAGATAGAGCTAAAAAACCAGTTCCTAAATTAATGTATGCATTATTAAGTTTCGGATGGACAGGTAATGCAAAGGCATGGCAACGTTTTGAAGAAGTATCTTTAGTATTAGCAGGATTAGCAACACCTCTTGTATTCTCAGTTCACTCAATAGTATCAATGGATTTTGCTACTTCTGTAATTCCTGGATGGCATACAACAATTTTTCCTCCTTACTTCGTCGCTGGAGCTGTTTTCTCAGGATTTGCAATGGTACAAACGTTAATGTTAATTGTTAGAAAGGCAATGAGATTAGAAGCTTATGTTACTATTAAGCATATTGAATACATGAATATTGTAATTATTGTTACAGGTTCTATTGTAGGGGTTGCTTATTTAACTGAGTTATTTATGTCTTACTATTCTGGAGTAGAATATGAGTCGTACGCATTTATAAATCGTTTCTCTGGTCCATATGCATGGGCTTACTGGGCAATGATGACTTGTAATGTTGTTTCACCTCATTTATTTTGGTCTAAAAAATTAAGAACTAGTTTAGGGTTTACTTTTTTTATGTCAATAATTGTAAATATTGGAATGTGGTTTGAAAGATTTGTAATTATTGTTACTTCTGTTCACAGAGATTATTTACCATCTAGTTGGTCTATGTTTTATCCTACTTGGGTTGATATAGGTGTTTATGTTGGTACAATTGGAATCTTCTCAGTATTTTACTTATTGTTTTTAAAGTATTTCCCTGTATTAGCTTTTAATGAGGTAAAAAGTATAATGAAATCTTCAAGTGAGAGATACAAAAACATGTCGGATGAAGAATTTCATAAATTACATCCTGTAAAAAAGTAAGAATTTAATATTATAAATGTTTGAATATATAAATTATGTCAAGTAAAAAAATATACGCAATCTACGATGATGACTACGTACTTTTAGAAAGTGCAAAACATCTTGTTGCAAAAGGTATTTACATTAGAGATGTATTTTCACCTTTTCCAATTCATGGTCTTGATCCTGTAATTGGATTAAAGAGAACAAGAATAGCTATGGCTGCTTTTATCTATGGTATGATTGGTGTTTCTTTGGCTTTATCAGGGTTATATTTCTTTATGATTCAAGATTGGCCTTTGAATATTGGAGGTAAACCTAATTTTAGTATTCTAACAAACTTGCCATCATTTATACCTGTTACTTTTGAATTTGGTGTTCTTTGTGCTGCTCATGGTATGTCAATTACATATTTATTACGTAACTGGACTTTACCTGGATTTAAAGCTAGAAACCCTTATTTAAGAACAACTGACGATTGGTTTGTAATGGAAATACACACTCATGATAACGATGTTAGTGAAGAAGAAATCAAAGCATTAATTAATGAAACTTGTGTTTTAAAAGTTGATGTAAAAAATTCATAATTATAGAATGATGTTTATGAAAACAAAGTATCAAAATATTTTAGCTAAACTAACTCTTGCAGTTGTTATATTATCAGTTTTTTCTTGTAAAGAGAAAGATGGTTTAGCACCAGAGTATATGCCTGACATGTATCGTTCTCCTTCTATTGAGCCATATGTTGATTATGGTGATTTAAAAGACAGAACAAATGTTGAGTTAACTAATAAAATGTCAGCTCGTACACCAGTTGAAGGTACTATACCTCGAGGATTTAGTCCATATGAATATAAAAATGATGCTGAAGGTTATGAATTAGCTGGGGCTAATTTGAAAAATCCTATTCAGTATGATGATAATATAGGTAAAGAAGGAAAAGAGTTATACGGAATGTTTTGTGTACACTGTCATGGAAAAACTGGACAAGGTGATGGAACTATAGTAGAACGTGAAAAATTTCCTCCACTTCCGGTAAAATTTAAAGAAGGTTTAGCTATATCTGAAGGTAAGATGTTTCACACAATTACTTATGGAAAAGGTTTAATGGGGTCTCATGCTTCTCAATTGAATAAAGAAGAAAGATGGAAATTGGTTCATTATATCAGAACTGAATTTATGAAGGAAAATCCAAATAAAGTAATTGAAGAAGTAGTTGCTTCAGATGAAACTATTCAAGAATAATTTGATTAAACAAAACATTAATAAAATGGAATATAAAATATCAAAAAAAGCTAACATCACAACAATCCTATTAATAGTAGTAGGTTTAGCTGCTTTTTTAATTGGTTTATTGACTAGTCATGGTCATACAGGGCAAAGATTATGGGCTAACTTGTTAGTGAATGGTTATTTTTTCTTCACAATATCTTTAGCATCATTGTTCTTTTTAGCTTTACAGTATGTATCTGAAATGGCTTGGGGTGTTACTACGCATCGAATATTTCAAGCAACTATGAGTTTTATGCCTGTATCCGCTATAGCATTACTTTTAGTCTTTATTGGAGGTAGTTTACACTGGAATCATATTTACCATTGGATGGCTGAAGGTATAACAGACCCAACTAGTCATCATTATGATGCTATTATAGCTGGTAAGTCAGGTTATTTAAATCAAGCATTCTTCTGGGGTAGAACAATAGCTTATTTTGCTGTTTGGATGTTTTTTGCTAACTGGTTTAGAAAAAATTCTTTAGCTGAGGATAAATTATCACTTGCTGATGGTGAAACATCTCCAATATATAAGAAGAGTATTTTTATGGGAGTTTTATTTGTCGCATTTTTTGCATACACATCGTCATCATCTGCTTGGGATTGGTTAATGTCAATTGATGTTCACTGGTTTAGTACAATGTTTGGATGGTATGCATTCTCTGGGATGTGGGTATCTTCAATTATTGTAGGTTTAATGTTAGTTTTATATCTTAAATCACAAGGATATTTAAAAGAAGTTAATGACAGTCATATTCATGATTTAGGAAAATGGATGTTTGGAATTAGCTGTTTGTGGTCTTATTTATGGTTCTCTCAGTTTATGTTGATTTGGTATTCTAATATTCCTGAAGAAGTAACATATTATTTAGAAAGATTTAATGATTACAAATTGTTATACCTAGGAACATTCTTTGTTAATTTCATTTTACCATTCTTTGTGCTTATGTCCAGAGATGCTAAGAGAAATGTTGTATTCTTAGTTCCTGTAGCATTAATTATATTTTTTACGCATTGGTTAGATGTTTTAACAATGGTACTTCCAGGAACAATGCATGATCATGGGGCTTTAGGCGCAATCGAAATAGGTATGTTTTTAATGTTTTTAGGTTTATTTTTGATGTTTACATTAAGGTCTTTAGCTAAAGCTCCTTTAATGACAAAAAATCATCCTATGTATGATGAAAGTGTTCATCTTCATACCTAATATATAGAAAGTTTGTATTAAATCTTCGAAATATATATATTCGAGGAATTGAAAAAGTGATAGAAAATAGTGTTTTAAAATAACAAAAGAAAGTCTAAAATTATGATGACTATAATTATAACCATAGTAATATTACTGATAATTGTTACTGGAGTTCAAATATTGAAAATAGCTGAATTAAGAGCTATAAGTCAAGGTGAAAAAATTTATGAAATTTCTGAAAAAGAAAGTAAGTCACAAGCATATTTAATGCTTGCTTTTCTTGTATTTTATTTCGGATTTTTCATTTGGCAGGTAGTTAATTGGGGAGACAGATTACTTCCAGTTTCTGCATCTGAACATGGTGTAGGTATTGATAGTTTGATGACTGTAACTATGTGGTTTATAATACCTGTTTTTGTTTTAACCCACATTTTCTTGTTTTGGTTTGCATATAAGTATGCCTATAGTTCTAAAAGAAAAGCTACTTTTTTCTCTCATAGTAATAAATTAGAGATGATTTGGACTATAGTTCCTTCTCTAGCTCTTACTGTATTAATCTTATATGGGTTAAGTAACTGGAATAAAATAATGACGCCTATTGCAGAAGATCAAGAGCATGTATTAATAGAATTGGTTGGACAGCAGTTTTCTTGGGGAGCTAGATATGCAGGTGAAGATGGTAAGTTAGGTAGAGCAAATGTTAATTATATTGAAGGCACTAACTTTATTGGTGTTGATGGTAGTGATGAAAATGCTAAGGATGATAAAATTGTGAAAGGAGAATTCCATATACCTGTTAATGTTCCAGTTCAATTTGTAATGAGATCAACAGATGTTATGCATAGTGCTTATATGCCACACTTTAGAGCTCAAATGAATTGTGTTCCAGGTTTAAAAACTCAGTTTAACTTTGTTCCAACAATCACTTCAAAAGAGATGAAAGAGATAACTGGAAATGATGAGTTTGAATATATCTTGCTATGTAACAAGATTTGTGGAGCAGCTCATTACAATATGCAAATGAATATTATAGTTGAAAGCAAAGAAGATTACGAAAAATGGTTAGCAGAACAAAAAACTTTTGCTGCAAATTAATTTATTATAACACTTATTTAATAGAGATAAAATAATGAGTACACATCATCATCATCAAGAAGATTTTTTATTTAAATATATCTTTAGTACTGATCACAAAATGATTGCAAAACAGTTTTTAATAACTGGTTTTATCATGGGATTCATCGGTATGATTATGTCAACTTTATTTAGGTTACAATTAGGTTGGCCTGGAGAAAGTTTTTGGCTTGTTGAAACGTTAATGGGCTCATGGGCTGAAAATGGAGTAATGGCACCAGATAAATACCTATCATTGGTTACAATGCATGGTACTATAATGGTATTTTTCCTTCTAACTGCAGGTTTGAGTGGTACATTTAGTAATTTATTAATACCTCTTCAGATTGGAGCTAGAGATATGGCGTCAGGATTCTTAAATATGTTATCATATTGGTTTTTCTTTTTGTCTTCTATAATAATGATTATTTCATTAGTTGTAGAAGGTGGAGCGGCATCTGCTGGTTGGACTATATACCCTCCTTTAAGTGCGCTGCCTCAGGCTATACCAGGTTCTGGAGCAGGAATGACACTGTGGTTGGTTGCAATGTCTGTCTTCATTGTATCATCTTTATTAGGTAGTTTGAATTATATTGTAACTATACTTAACCTAAGAACAAAAGGTATGAGTATGACTCGTTTACCATTAACAATTTGGGCATTCTTTTTAACTGCTATTATTGGTGTATTATCATTCCCTGTTTTATTAGCTGCGGCTTTGTTATTGGTTTTTGATAGAAGTTTCGGCACTAGTTTTTATTTGTCAGATATTTATATTGGAGGTCAAGTATTAGAACATACTGGTGGAAGTCCAATATTATTTGAACATTTATTTTGGTTTTTAGGACACCCTGAGGTATATATAGTTTTATTACCAGCTTTAGGTATTACTTCTGAAATTATTTCAACAATGTCTAGAAAACCAATATTTGGTTATAGAGCAATGATTGGTTCAATGATGGCTATTGCTTTCTTATCATTTATTGTATGGGGGCACCATATGTTTGTAACTGGAATGAATCCATTTTTAGGAGCTGTATTTACTTTCACAACACTATTGATTGCTATTCCATCTGCTGTTAAAGTTTTTAATTATTTAACAACTCTATGGAAAGGGAATATTATTTATTCACCTGCGGCTCTATTTAGTATTGGTTTAGTTTCTACTTTTATTTCTGGTGGTGTTACTGGTCTTGTACTTGGTGATTCGGCTCTTGATATAAATGTTCATGATACTTATTTTGTAATAGGTCACTTTCATATTGTAATGGGGTTATCTGCTATTTTTGGAATGTTTGCAGGTGTTTACCACTGGTTCCCAAAACTATTTGGAAGAATGATGAATAACAATCTAGGAAATTTACATTTTTGGGTTACAATTGTTAGTGCTTATGGCGTTTTCTTCCCTATGCATTTCTTAGGTCTTGCTGGTGTACCTAGAAGATATTATACAAATTCTGAATTTCCTCTTTTTGATAATTTAGTAGATATTAATGAGTTGATTTCAATGTTTGCTATAGTGGCAGCTATTGGTCAGTTATTATTTTTATTCAATTTTGTATATAGTGCATTAAGAGGTCCAAGAGCGCCAATGAATCCATGGAAAGCAAACTCTTTAGAGTGGACTACACCTGTGGAACATATCCACGGTAACTGGCATGGTGAAATTCCTGAGGTTCATAGATGGGCTTATGATTATAGTAAAGTTGATGAGAATGGGGATTATGTTGGAGGTGAAGATTTTATACCGCAAACAACTCCTCTTGGTGAAAACGAAAATGATGGAGGACACTAAATTAAAGCATGTCAAGCATTACTCTAGATAATATAAATTCAAAAGCTGAGATCAAACGTAAAACAGCAAAACCTCTTCTATGGATAGGTATTGTTAGTATTGTCATGTTTTTTAGTGGATGGACTAGTGCTGTAATAGTTAGCAAAGGTGGGGCTCCCGATTGGTTAAATATCGAAATGCCTTCAGCTTTTACTTATAGTACATTTATTATTATACTTAGCAGTTTATTTTTTCACTTAGGATTAATTGCAATAAAAAAAGACAAAAAAAATCAATTAAAGGGTTTAGTACTCTTAACTCTTATTTTAGGTGTATCATTTGTTGTTAGTCAGTTTTTAGGTTGGAAAAGCTTATACAATAATGGTATTGTTGCTACTGGTAGTGAAAGTACTAATGCAAGTTCTTATTTATATTTAATTACTTCATTTCATGTGCTACACTTATTAGCAGGTATTATTAGTTTAATTGTTGTTAGTGTTAAATCTTTTCTTGGAAAATATAGTGCAAATAATTATTTAGGAGTTGAGTTGAGTATAATTTATTGGCATTTTTTAGGTGCCTTATGGATTTACTTATTTTTCTTTTTAAAATATATAGCTTAAGTTTAATTATTAATAAAAAATAATATGTCAAATACAGTATCGGTAGACAATAAAACAGCATGGGCAGGAGATAATAAATCTCCATTTGGTGCAAGTTATGGAAAACTAATGATGTGGTTTTTCTTAATGTCAGATGCATTGTCATTTACTGGCTTCTTATCAGCTTACGGTTTTTACCGTCATTATTATGGTTCATTATGGCCAACTGCAGAAAATGTGTTTACACACTTTCCTTTTATGCATGGCGATCATCCATTATTGTATGTTGCTTTAATGACTTTTATTCTTATTATGAGTTCTGTAACTATGGTATTAGCAGTAGAAGCAGGTCATCGTATGGATAAAAAGGGTGTAACTTTATGGATGTTATTAACTTTAGTTGGTGGAGCTATATTTTTAGGTTCGCAAGCATGGGAATGGGGTCACTTTATTCATGGCACCGAATTAGGAGCTATTGAATTAGGAAAAGGATCATTTTTATTACCTGATGGATCTGTAGAATTAACAAAAGGAGTAATTGCTAGATGGGCTGATGAATCAAAAGAAGTTCTTTTGTTGCCATGGAGAGAAGTGGCAGGAGATGTGACTTCTCCTTATTTACAATTAACTGGTCAGGCTTTAACTGAAGCAGTTGAAAACGGTAAAGCTATTCATGGTGCAAACCTAACTCACAATGAGTATGGTCATCCTTTATTTGGTGATTTCTTTTTCTTTATAACTGGATTTCACGGAACACACGTATTGAGTGGTGTTGTTTTAAATTTTATAATTTTCGTTAATGTATTAATGGGAACTTATGAGAAAAGAGGTCATTATGAAATGGTTGAAAAAGTTGGATTATATTGGCACTTTGTAGATTTAGTTTGGGTGTTTGTATTTACATTCTTCTATTTAGTTTAATTTTTAAAAAAGAACATTATGTCACATTCAGAAGATAAACCTTACGAATACGCTGTTCATCATTCAGCAGAAGAAGGTAAAAAAGCAAGAAAGAGAATTTGGTTAATATTTTGGGTATTACTAGCTATTACAACTGTTGAAGTTATGTTAGGAATTTTTTGGAAAGACCTTGGTGTAGGATGGGCTTTTGTTAAAATGACTTTTATAATTCTTACTATTGTAAAAGCTTTTTATATAGTATCTGAATATATGCACTTAAAGCATGAAAATACTTGGTTGAAAAATACACTTATAGTACCATATGTATTATTAGCATTATATTTATTATACCATATCTTCACTGAAGGTGTTTATTCAGAAATGATGGAAAATTGGTTATATTAAAATATTACAATAAATAATTTTTATTAAAGAGATCACAAGTAAATTTGTGGTCTCTTTTAATTTTATAACAATGACATTCTTTAAGAAATTTAAAAAAGTAAATTATCTATTTGCAATTTTATTATTGCCTTCAATTATGTATTTGATGCTTTATAGTGGTGAGCATAAGTTTACTCGTTTACCTTTTGTAGGCCCAAGGGAAGCAGTCTTAAATGAGGACGGTAAATATGATACTAATTATCATCAAATACCATATTTTGAATTTATTAATCAAGATGGGAATAAGATTACTCGTGACGATATGTTTGGTCATGTTTATATTGCAGATTTCTTTTTTGTAACCTGTCCAACAATTTGTCCTAAAATGACCACGAATATGAGTTATATTCAAGAGAAATTTAAAGACAGAAAAGAACTAAGGTTTTTATCGATTACCGTTAATCCAGAGCATGATTCTGTACCCGTATTAGCTGAATATGCTAAAAAAGTACACGCAGATACTAAAAATTGGGATTTTGTTACAGGTAACAAAGATGAAATTTATGATGTAGCATTTAATGGATTTTTTGTTAGCACAATGAGGGACTCAATAGCTCCTGGAGGTTTTTTACATTCTAGTATGCTAATTTTAGTAGACAAAGAAGGACATATAAGAGGTTATTTTGATGGTACAGTTCATAAAGAAACTAAAGAAAAACTAACTGATGCAATTGATATTTTATATAAAGAAGAATTTGTGCCTTTAAAGGGGAGTACCAAAAATAAGATTGAGCAAAAACGATAATAGTTAAATTCTTAACTTTACAATATGAAAATTGCTAAACAAATATTTCTTGTAAGTTTATTTTATGGTATTAGTTACGTTTCAAATGCACAATGTGCAATGTGTAAAGCTGTGGCTGAATCTGATTTAGCAGGAGGTGGTACTGCAGCCCAAGGAATCAATGAAGGTATTTTATATCTTATGTTTATCCCATATATATTAATTGGAGGAGTTGGCTATTTTATTTATAAACATTATATGAAAAATAAATCTGGAGTTTAAGTAGGTGCCGAATGAAATTTATAAGACTTTATTTTTTTATACTTCTATCTTTTTTTTCATTACAATATTACAGTCAATCCAACGAACAAGTAGGGGTTTTTGAAGAAGATTTTCGAACATCATTTAAAATAAAACCTAAACTTGATGTTAAACTTGATACTCGATTCTCATTTATTGCTGCAAGTGATATTAGAACAACTGGAGTTAAGCTAGGGTTAAGTTTTAATAGGGAGTTTAAAATGGGATTAGGTTATAATCGTTTAATCTCTCCTTCAAAATCATTTATACAAAAAGATGATGTAAATTACAAAGCAGATTTATATTACGAATATCTTTCTCCATATTTAGAATATATTTATCATAATAGTAAAAAATGGGAATTTAATATTGCTATTCAATTCGGTATAGGAAGAGGATATTATCAATTTTACAATAGTTTAACTGATTCCAAAGAAAAAACCAATCATTCTTTTATCTTATCTTATGAACCATCCATGTTAATAGATTATAAAATAGTGAGATGGGTAGGTATAGGTTCAGGAATAGGATATCGATTAATTTTGTATAAAAACAAAAATATTTCAGAGCATTTAACTTCACCAGTTTTTATATTTAAAGCTAAAATTTATTTAGGCGAAATAGTTAGAACAATAACGGGAAAAGAAATTCAAGCAGAATAAATGTTTAATAGTTTTAAACTCTTTAGTTGCTTCAATTGAATATTTATTAAATTTGGGTTATGAATGAAAATCTTGATGCAAATGATTACAATTATACTCCTAACGAAAAGGAGTACGAAAAAGCATTAAGGCCATTATCTTTTAACGATTTTACAGGTCAAAAACCAGTAATTGATAATTTAAAAATATTTGTTGAAGCTGCGAAACAAAGGGATGAAGCTTTAGATCATGTTTTATTGCATGGACCTCCTGGATTAGGTAAAACTACTTTAGCTAATATAATTGCTAACGAGTTAAATGTTGGGTTTAAAATTACTTCAGGCCCTGTTTTAGAAAAGCCAGGAGATTTAGCAGGGTTACTTACTAACCTCGAAGAAGGAGATGTGTTGTTTATTGATGAAATACATCGTTTATCTGCTGTTGTAGAAGAGTATTTGTATTCAGCAATGGAAGACTATAGAATTGATATTATGATTGATTCTGGACCAAACGCTAGAAGTGTTCAAATTGAATTAAATCCTTTTACTTTAGTAGGAGCAACTACTAGAACAGGATTATTAACTTCTCCTTTAAGAGCTCGTTTTGGAATTACTTCCCGATTAGAATATTATGATACTGATTTATTGGCTAAAATAATTCAGCGCTCATCAGACATCTTAAAAGTTGCTATTGATGAAGATGCAGCATACGAAATTGCAGGAAGAAGTAGAGGTACTCCCCGTATTTCAAATTCATTATTGCGAAGAATAAGAGATTTTGCTCAAGTAAAAGGTGACGGAACAGTTACAAAAGAAATCTCGTTATTTGGTTTAACTGCTTTAAATGTAGATAAGCATGGATTAGACGATATGGATAATCGAATATTAACAACCATTATAGATAAATTTAAAGGAGGTCCTGTTGGTTTAACAACTATTGCTACAGCTGTAAGTGAACAAGCTGGGACCATTGAAGAAGTTTATGAACCATTTTTAATCAAAGAAGGTTTTATTATGAGAACTCCAAGGGGGAGAGAAGTGACAGAAAAAGCGTATAAACATTTAGGAAGAATCAAAAATCCAAGCCAAGGAAATTTGTTTTGAT
Source organism: Vicingus serpentipes (assembly GCF_007993035.1). NCBI lineage: Bacteria > Pseudomonadati > Bacteroidota > Flavobacteriia > Flavobacteriales > Vicingaceae > Vicingus > Vicingus serpentipes. The sequence goes on along the minus strand of NZ_VOOS01000001.1, from coordinate 723,882 downwards.
AAAAAGTACTGAATACACCCAACAAATTAAAACCGAAGCAACTCGCTTGGGTTTTTCTTTTTGTGGAATTGCTAAAGCTGAATATTTAGAGGAAGAATCTCCTCGATTAGAAAAATGGTTAAGCCAAAATATGCATGGTAAAATGCAATACATGGAAAACTATTTTGAAAAACGTTTAGATCCTACAAAATTGGTTGAAGGTTCAAAGTCAGTTGTCACATTGATGTATAATTATTTCCCAGAAAAGGAGCAACGAGATGATAGTTTTAATATTTCTAAATATGCTTATGGGCAAGATTATCATGCCATAATAAAAAAGAAATTAAAAGAGTTTGTGAGTTTTATTCATGAAGAAGTTGGTGAAGTTAATGCTCAAATATATGTCGATTCAGCTCCTGTTCTAGAAAGGGCATGGGCTAAAAAAAGTGGATTGGGTTGGATAGGTAAAAATGCAATGCTAATTCATCCTAAAAATGGATCTTTCTTTTTTTTAGCAGAAGTAATTTTGGATTTAGAATTAGAATATGATAATCCAATTAAAGATTATTGTGGAACCTGCACAGCATGTATAGATGCTTGCCCAACAGAAGCAATTTTACCTGGAAAAGTAGTTGATGGAAGTAAATGTATATCTTATTTCACCATTGAGCTTAAAGACGAAATTATACCAAACGAAGTAAAAGGGAAATTTAACGACTGGATGTTTGGATGTGATATCTGTCAAGATGTATGCCCTTGGAATAGATTTTCTAAACCACATAATGAGAAATTATTTAATCCACATCCTAAACTATTGGAGTATTCAAAAAATGAATGGATGGATTTAACAGAAGAGATTTATCAAGAAATTTTCAAGAAGTCAGCAGTTAAACGAACTAAGTTTAAAGGAATAAAAAGGAATATTGACTTTTTAAATAAAAATTAATTTCCCCAGCGATAAGTCTCGTTTTCTAATCCAATTAAATCAATAATTCTGCTAACAACTGTTTGAGCAACTTCTTCTATAGTTTTTGGTTGACTATAAAAAGAAGGCGTTGCGGGGCAAATTATTCCGCCAGCTTCAGTAACAGTTTTCATGTTTTTAATATGAATTAAATTATAAGGAGTTTCTCTAGCAACTAAAATTAATTTTCTTCTTTCTTTTAAAATCACATCAGCGGCTCTAGATAATAAGTCATTAGAAATACCATTAGCAATTCGTCCTAAAGTACCCATAGAGCATGGAACAACAACCATAGTGTCATATTTTGCAGAGCCAGAAGCAAAAGGGGCGTAAAAATTATTTTTATCGTAAAATGTAAAAGAGTAGTTTTTGTAATCCTGGTTTCCTAATTCATGTTCCCAAACTGTTTTTGCATTATCACTCATCACAACTCCGACTTCAATGTTATTTTTATCTTGTTGGAGTGTGAAAAAGTCGAGTAAAAGTTTTGCATAAATACTTCCAGAAGCACCAGTTACTGCAATGATTATTTTTCTTTTACTCATATATTACTTGCTTTTATTGAATTGATACCTTACTGAAAAATTTAAATCTAAACTATACCAGCCTCTATTAAAAAGCTTGTTTAAAATTCCAATCTGTTGGTCGAAATTATTAAAGTCACGAATAGGAATAAGTGAATTTTTAGAACGTAAATTAAAAATAAAATTATCGTTTATTTTATAGTTTATACCAAAGAATCCACCAAAATCAAACGATTTAAAAGGGTAGTTGCCAGTGTCTCTTTCTCCAAACTGGTCACTCATTGAATAGCTTAAAAATTTACTAGCATATAAACCTCCTTCAAAAATGAATTTTTTATAATGATAACGAAAACTTATAGGGATTTCGATATAATTAATATTTAAGTTAAAAGCTTCAACATCTCCTTTGTCTGGTCTTGGATTTTTTTGACTGCCCTTATTAATGTAGTATATCTCTAGTTGAGTTGAAACTTTATCAGAAAACTCTGTATTTGCAAAGCCTCCTGCAATAAAACCAAGTTTATTATAACCTCCATATCCATCTCCCTCAACTTGCGATCCACTTATTCCAAGCATAACACCAGCATTAAATACTTGCGCATTAATAAAAATGGGAAATATTAAAATAAATAGAAAAGAGAGTAAGAATTTCATAGAGCAAAGTTAATGAAAACTCTATTTACTTTTGTAAAAGCAATTTTTCTACTAAAGGCGGTAATCCTTTGCTTGCAAGATCTTTGATAATGATTATGTTATCTTTTTTTGAAGTGTAAACTTCTTTTGGGTCAATTAAGTAAATAGTACAATTTTTAGATGTAAAATCAATAAGATTTGCTGCCGGATAAACGGATAAAGATGTTCCGACAATGATTAATATCTCTGCTTTTTTACAGATAGCTTGAGCTTCTGTCATTTTAGGAACTTCTTCTCCAAACCATACAATATGAGGGCGTAATTGTGATTTTTTCTCACAGTAATCTCCAATATTTAATTCAGTTGATTTTATATGGTAAGTTTTCCCAGTTAATACACTTCGTGACTTTAAAATTTCACCATGAAGATGGATGACATTTTTTGAGCCAGCTCGCTCATGTAAATTGTCAATATTTTGTGTGATAACAGTTACGTTGAATTTCTTTTCTAATTTAGGTATTGCTATATGAGCTTCATTCGGTTCTGCTTCCAAAACTTGTTTTCTCCTTGCGTTATAAAACTCCAAAACTAACTTCGGATTTTTAGCCCATGCTTCAGGAGTAGCAACATCTTCAATATTGTGATTCTCCCATAATCCATCAGTATCTCTGAAAGTTTTTAAGCCACTTTCAGCACTAATTCCTGCACCAGAAAAAACAACTATATTTTTCATTAAAAAATTCAAATAATTATCCATAAATATATAAAAATATTGGCAAAAACACTTATGGTCATTCATAATATTATTGTTATTTTTACGCGTTCGTGAATTGGCTATAAAATGGGAAAAACAAGGAAAGAAATAGATGCTTTAGAGTATCATGCGCAAGGTAAACCAGGTAAGATTGAGGTGGTTCCAACAAAGCCATATAGTACTCAAAGAGATTTGTCTTTGGCTTATTCTCCTGGTGTAGCAACACCTTGTCTTGAAATTGAAAAGAACCCTGAAGATGCTTATAAATATACTGCAAAAGGAAATCTAGTCGCAGTAATATCTAATGGTACTGCTGTTCTTGGGTTAGGTAATATTGGTGCATTAGCATCAAAACCAGTTATGGAAGGTAAAGGGTTGTTATTTAAGATATTTGCCGATATTGATGTTTTTGATATTGAAGTTGATGCTAATGATATCAATTCATTTGTAAATACGGTTAAAGCAATTTCTCCAACTTTTGGGGGAATCAACCTAGAGGATATTAAAGCACCTGAATGTTTTGAAATAGAAGAACGCTTAAAAAAGGAATTAAAAATTCCTGTAATGCATGATGATCAGCATGGTACAGCAATTATATCATCTGCAGCTATGATTAACGCCGTAGAACTTGCCGAGAAAAAGATCGATGAAATAAAACTTGTAGTTAGTGGAGCAGGAGCGTCTGCTATGTCATGTTCAAAATTATATGTTTCATTAGGTGTAAAAAAAGAAAACATCGTAATGGTTGATAGCAGTGGGGTTATTAGAGCAGATAGAAAAGACCTTTCATCTTCAAAAAAAGAATTTGCAACTAAAAGAGATTTAAATACACTTGAGGAAGCTTTGAATGGAGCAGATATGTTTCTTGGATTATCAAGAGGAGGATTGTTAACTAAAAAAATGGTTAAAACAATGGCAAGTAATCCTATTGTTTTTGCTTTAGCAAATCCAGACCCAGAAATTGCTTATAAGGATGCAATAGCTTCAAGAAAAGATATAATTATAGCAACAGGTCGTTCAGATCATCCTAATCAAGTAAATAATGTTTTAGGATTTCCCTATATTTTTAGAGGTGCATTAGATGTAAGAGCTACTTGTATAAATGAAGAAATGAAGTTGGCAGCAGTTAAAGCTATTGCTCAACTAGCGAAAGAAACTGTTCCTGAAGTGGTAAATGAAGCTTACGATGAAAAAAATATAATTTTCGGAAGAGATTTTATAATACCGAAACCACTAGACCCAAGACTTTTAACCACAATAGCACCAGCAGTGGCAAAAGCAGCAATTGATTCAGGTGTTGCTCAAAGTCCTATTTCTGACTGGGAAGATTATAAAGAAGAATTATCTAAACGATTAGGATTAGATAATAAATTGCTTAAAAACATAACTGAAAGAGCAAAAAGAAACCCTAAGAAGGTTGTGTTTGCAGAAGCGGATAATTATAAAACATTAAAAGCTGCTCAAATTGTTAATGATGAAGGAATTGCCAAACCAATTCTTTTAGGTAAAATCAAAAAAATAAATGAGATTGCAGAAGAATTTCATTTAGACATAGAAGGATTAACTATAATTGACCCTAGAAGCTCTAAAGAACAAGCAAGAAAAGATAAGTATGCTAAGCTTTTATTTGAGAAGAGAAAAAGAAGAGGTGTAACCTTAATGGAAGCCAGAGATATGGTTAGAAGCAGAAACTACTTTGGTTCAGCTATGGTTGAGATGGGAGATGCTGATGCTTTAATTTCAGGGTTAACACGTAATTATAGAAATACAATTAGACCAGCGTTACAAGTTATTGGTACTGATGACGATGTAAGTAAAATCGCAGGTATGTATATTTTATTTACAAAGCATGGGCCTTTCTTTTTTGCCGATACTACTGTAAACGTGAATCCTACTGCAAGAGATATTGTTGATATTACTTTATTAGCATCTAAAATTATACAGCGATTTAAAGTAACTCCAAGAATTGCTTTACTTTCATATTCTAATTTTGGATCTTCTGAAGAAGAAGATGCGATTAAAATGCGTGAAGCTGCCAAAATATTACATTCAGAGCATCCTGATTTAGTAGTTGATGGCGAAATACAAGCAAATTTTGCTTTAAATAAAGATTTAAGAGATGAAATTTTTCCATTTTCTGAATTAGCTCGAAAAAATACAAACACATTAATATTCCCTAATTTATCATCTGGAAATATAGCCTATAAATTAATGCAAGAAATGGCTGGATTTGAGTCTATTGGACCAATTTTATTGGGTATGAAAAAGCCAGTTCATATTCTTCAGCTAGGAAGTTCGGTAAGGGAAATAGTAAATATGGTGACAATAGCTGTCGCAGACGTACAAACAAGAAAATAAATGATTGCACAAATAAAAGGTAGATTGGTAGAAAAGACACCAACTTATGTTGTTATAGATTGTAATGGTGTTGGTTATCAGTTAAATATATCTTTAAATACATTTTCTAAAATTGGTGATAATGAGTCTTGCTTACTTTTTACCCACTTTGTGGTTAGAGAGGATGCTCAACTTCTTTATGGATTTAAAGAAAAAAGTGAAAGAGAGTTATTTCGGTTATTGATCTCGGTTTCTGGAGTAGGATCTAGTACTGCTATGATGATTTTATCCTCATTATCTCCAGATGAAACTAAGAATGCAATAATGACTTCTGATGTAAATACACTAAAAGGAGTAAAGGGCATAGGTGCAAAATCAGCCGAAAGAATTATTGTTGATTTAAAAGATAAAATAGGTAAGGTTGAAAATTCCGATAATTTATCTATCTTCTCAAACAATACTATTAAAGATGAAGCGTTAAGTGCACTTGTAATGTTAGGATTTTCAAAAGGACCAGCAGAAAAAGCACTTACGAAAATAGTTTCACAAACATCAGACATTACAGTTGAAGAGCTTATTAAAAGAACATTAAAAAATCTTTAGTAAGTGGATTTGGTTTGAAGATTACAAAAAAAACATATAAAAGTGCATTTACAATATTGCTATTATCATCCATTATTTTGGTTGTAAACAATATTGTCAATCCTACTTTTACCAAAGCCATTCCTCATAACAATATCCTAGCTCTTCAGTTAGATAGTCCAGAAATTGATTTGCCATTTCCATTTGAAGATGGCATGGGAGGTCCTGAAAATGATAATAACGGAGGTTTATATTTAAGTAATCCATCTAATGTGGAATCTGGATTTGAATATGATCCAGAGACCGAGAGTTATAATTATTCTGAGAAAATAGGAGGTAGATATTATAAGTATCCTACTTATATGGATTTTGAAGAATATATTAATTATGACGCTAAAAAATCCATGCAGAAATATTGGAAAGAAAAAGCTGCAGCGGATGACATTAATCAAACAAAAGGATTTAGACCCAGTTTAACTGTTAAAGGGAAAGCTTTTGATAGAATATTTGGAGGGAATACAATAGATATAAGGCCGCAAGGTTCAGCAGAGTTGTCATTTGGGATTAATCGTTCTTCTCGAGACAATCCTGCCTTACCTGCAAATCAAAGAACCACAACAACTTTTAATTTTGACCAAAAAATTCAGTTAAATGTAGTTGGTAACATTGGTGAGAAGCTAAAATTATCTACAAGCTATAATACTGAAGCCACATTTGATTTTGAAAATCAAATGAAAATAGAATATACTGGTTATGAAGATGAGATAATTCAAAAAATTGAAGCAGGAAATGTTTCATTACCACTTAAAAGTTCTTTAATTACGGGAAGTCAAACACTTTTTGGAATAAAAACCGAATTGAAATTCGGAAGATTGTACGTAACAAGTGTCTTGTCACAAGAAAAAGGAGAGAAAAAAGAAATTAACGTGCAAGGTGGAGCACAAATTCAAGAATTTGAAAAGCAAGGTTCTGAGTATGAAGAGTATAAGCACTACTTTTTATCACAATATTTTAGAGATACATATGAAAGTTCATTAGCATCACCACCAATAGTTAATTCTAGAGTAAATATTACCAAAGTTGAAGTTTGGACTTCAAACGTTAACAATTCAGTTAACAACACCAAAAACATTATTGGGTTTATGGATTTAGGGGAAGGAACTCAAAATAATATTTATAATGATGCATTAGTATTTGATGCTAATCCATCACCCAATACTAATCTTCCTATCAACACTTCAAATAATTTATATGGGAATATAACAGAAGGATATCCAGGAGCTAACTTAATCCGAAGTTTTGTTGATGCTAGTGGGGAATTAGAAAATATTGGTTTTGAAAATGGTGTTGATTTTGAAAAGTACCAAGATGCTAGATTGTTAAATCCTTCAGAGTATAGAGTTCACCCTCAATTGGGTTATATTTCTTTAAATTCATCTGTTCAGGCTGATCAAATTTTAGCAGTTTCATTTCAATATACTTATGATGGTCAAGTATATCAAGTTGGTGAATTTTCAACTGATGGTATCCCAGGACAAGAAGCTTTGTATGTTAAGTTGTTAAAAGGAACAATATTAAGCACAGATTTACCAACTTGGGATTTAATGATGAAAAATGTTTATTCCTTGGGGGCATTTAATATTTCTCAGAATGATTTCTTTTTAACTATTGATTATTTAAATCCAGCAACAGGTGTTGAAATACCATTTATTCCTGATGGGAATCTAAATGGTCTTCCGATTATTAGTGTTATGAATTTAGATAGAATGAATTCTAATAATCAACCAAATTCAGATGGTGTTTTTGATTTTATTGATGGGGTTACTATTAGCGCTTCTAATGGACGAGTTTATTTCCCAGTTCTCGAGCCTTTTGGTTCTCATTTAAGAGGTAAGTTTGATGACCCTGTTCTTGGCGAGAAATATGCATTCGACTCACTTTATGCTACAACACAAGTTTTAGCTCAGCAAGATGTAGCGAAAAATAGATTTGTAATAAAGGGACAATATTCTTCCTCTTCTAGTTCTGATATATCCCTTAATTCATTAAATATTCCACAAGGATCAGTTGTTGTTACTGCAGGAGGGGCAACCTTAACTGAAAATGTTGATTATACTGTCGACTATAATTTAGGTCGAGTAAAAATTATAAATGATGGGATTTTACAATCAGGTACTCCTATTAAAATATCACTAGAAAGCCAGTCTTTATTTAATATTCAAACAAAGACTATGATGGGTACAAGATTGGATTATAAGATAAGTGATAAGTTCAATATTGGAGGTACAGTTATAAAATTATCAGAAAGACCTTTAACACCAAAAATTAATATTGGTGATGAGCCAATTAATAATATGATTTGGGGGTTAGATTTAACTTATACAAGCGAAGTGCCTTTATTAACTAGATTAGCTGATAAATTGCCAATTTATAGTACTAAAGAAAAATCCACAATTACTATTGAAGGTGAATTTGCCCAATTAAGACCTGGAAACCCTTCGGCAATATCTAAAAGTGGAACAGCCTATTTAGATGATTTTGAAGGAAGTCAATCTACTATAGATTTAACTACTATTTCTCAATGGAATTTAGCAAGTACACCTCAAGGTCAACCAGATTTATTTCCTGAAGGAGATGGAGCTTTATCTAACACACTTGCTTATGGATATAATAGAGCAAACTTGTCTTGGTATATTATAGATCCTTTATTTTGGAGAAATGATTCTAGGACACCTAATCACATAAAAAATGATCCAGATATGCAATCCAATCACTATATGAGAGAGGTATTGCAAACAGAGGTTTTTCCTAACAGGAGTCAAACAAATGGTATTATTACCAATATGCCAATTTTAGATTTAGCATTCTATCCAAGAGAAAGAGGTCCTTATAATTTTGATGATGGTTCTGGTCCAGGTTCTGGTATCGCAGCTGACGGAACTCTTAATAACCCAACTACTCGATGGGGTGGTATGATGCGTAAAATTGAAACTACAGATTTTGAATCTTCTAATGTTGAATTTATTCAATTTTGGGTTATGGACCCTTTCAATGATGAAGATGGAAATCCAAATCATGCTGGGGGTCAATTATATTTTAACTTAGGAAATATTTCTGAGGATATACTAAAAGATTCACGTAAGAGTTTTGAAAATGGATTACCAATTGGACCAATTGATTATGCAACTGGAGAGAATACGAACTTAGTAGATACAACTATATGGGGTAGGGTTCCAAATGTTCAGGTATTAGTTAATGCTTTTGATAATACGCCATCTACTAGAGTTTTTCAAGATGTTGGGTATGATGGTTTAAATAACAGTGAAGAAGCAGCTTTTTTTGGGAACAACTTTGGATCAGACCCTGCTGCAGATGATTATCACCATTATAGAGGTTCTGATTTTGATGCGAATGAAACGAACATTTTAGATAGGTATAAGAAATTTATTAACCCTGATGGTAACTCACCTACTTCAGAGCAATATACTGAACCTTATTCAACTTCGGCAACAACAAGACCTAATGTGGAAGATATAAATTTAAATAACAATTTAGATTTTAAAGAAAGCTATTTCCAATATGTAATAAACTTGAACCCAACACAAGTAAACCCTTCTAACGTTGGGAATAATTATATTACTAACGTATTGGAAACTACTGTGAAAACTGCTAATGGGGAAACACGAAATATAAAATGGTATCAGTTTAAAATTCCAATTCGTGAGCCAGAAAAAATTGTTGGAAATATTAGCGATTTTAAATCAATTCGATTTATGAGAATGTTCATGAAAGGGTTTAATGAAGAAGTTGTGTTGAGATTTGCGCAACTTGATTTAGTAAGAGGTGAATGGAGAAAATATGATGGAAGTCTATTGAGTTTAGGTGATTATATTGGTACTGACGATAATGAAACTTCGTTTATCATATCAGCTGTTAATGTTGAAGAGAACAGTAGTAAAACCCCAGTTAATTATGTTATCCCTCCAGGTATTTTAAGAGAAATAAATCCAAACCCATCTACTAGTAATAATGGATTAAATCAACTAAATGAACAATCTCTAGCTTTAAATGTTTCTAACTTAAAAGATGGAGATGCAAGAGCTGGATATAAAGTTATGGATGTTGATATAAGACGTTATAAAAGATTGAAAATGTATATCCATGCAGAAGAAAGTAATCCAACAGTGCCATTAAATGATAATGATTTAACCGTTTTCATTAGAATGGGAACTGATTTTAATAATCATTTTTATGAATATGAAGTACCATTAAAAGTTACAGCTCCTGGATTTTATGATAGCGGGAATGAAAATGATCAATTCGCTGTTTGGCCAGAAGAAAATAATATTGATTTAGTATTTAGTAAGCTAACGGATTTAAAGTTAAGAAGGAATGCTCTTTTATCGGATCCTCAAAGTGGAGTTATTATTAATAAAGAGTTTGAAGAAGCAGACGGGAAAAATACATTAAAAGTAAAAGGAAATCCAAATTTAGCTGAAGTAAAAGTATTTATGATTGGGGTGAGAAACAAAAAGCAATCACCTATAAATCCTCTTGATGATGCATTAGAAAAATCTGCTGAAATATGGGTGAATGAGTTAAGAATGAATGAGTTTGATAATGAGGGAGGTTGGGCTACCCAAGCTCGATTAACTACTCAAATTGCGGACTTAGGAAACATTACTCTTGCAGGTAACTATAGTACACCAGGATTTGGAAGTGTTCAGCAAAAGTTGAATGAAAGACAAATAGAAACCAGAAAAGGATATGACCTATCTGCAAATGTTGAATTAGGGAAATTTATTCCTGAAAAAGTTGGTATAAGTGTGCCAATGTATTACAACGTATCAGAAGGTAGAGTTACCCCTAAGTATAATCCTTTAGATCCAGATATTGAATTAAATAATTTATTAGATGATGAGCAATTTTCTCAAAATTATAGAGATTCTGTTAGGGCAAGAACTGTTGAATTCTCGAAAAGGAGAAGTATCAATTTTACGAATGTTAGAAAGTTAAAGCCTAAAGGACAGGTTAAATCACGTTTTTATGATATTTCTAACTGGTCATTTAATTATGGCTATTCCGTTTCTCATTTTCATGATATAAATACTCAGTTTGATACTAGAAAAAATTATAAAGCTGGAATTGCATATTCGTTTAGTAATAATCCAAAAAATTATACTCCTTTTAGTGAAACTAAAATTGCAAAAAAGAAAGCCTTTCAATTTATAAAAGACTTTAACTTCTATCTCGCGCCAAAACAATTTTCATTTCAAACAGATGTGGATAGAATGTATTCTGAACGTCAGCAAAGAAATAATACTGGATTTGATTTTGAATTGCCAACGTATTATCAAAAGCATTTTTATTGGAACAGAATTTATGCATTGAAATATGATATTACTAAAGCGTTAAAATTCAATTTCAACGCATCAAATAGAGCTACAATTAATGAACCTTTAACTGCCAACGGAAGAGTTAACAAAGAATTTGAAGACGAATATCAGCAATGGAAAGATACTGTATTGCAAAGCTTTAGAGAATTTGGAATAAATACCAATTACAATCATAGTTTTAATCTGAATTATGAAGTGCCAATTAACAAGCTTCCGCTTCTTGATTTTATAACCTTAACAGCTCAATATTCTGGAGGATATGATTGGCAAAGAGCTCCTATAGGTGCAGATAGCTTAGGAAATACAATACAAAACACTAATTCAACATCTTTCAATACTCAATTAAATATGGGTAAATTTTACAATCAATTTAATTTTGTTAAAAAGATTGAAAAAAGGTCTGTAGAAAGACAGCAGCGAAGAGCTCAGAATAGAATGAAACCTGATAAGAATAAAACCCAAGCACAAAATGCAATGGCTAAAGGATGGAAGCCTGGAACGGCTCCTGTTTCTATTGAATTTGACTTGAAAAAGTTTAAAGATACTGATACAACAAAAACTGAATTGTGGAGAAAAAAACTTCCATTTAAACCGCTAGATCATGTCGCGCTACTTTTAATGAGTACTAAAAATATCTCAGGAACTTATACAAGATCTCGAGGTACAATTTTACCTGGTTACAATCAAGAATCAGATATTTTAGGAATGAATCCAAGTTTTTCTGCTCCAGGATTTAATTTTATATCTGGTATACAAGAAGATAATTTTGCTGAAAATGCAGCAGATAGAGATTGGTTAATCCCTAATTCAACATTAATGTATACTTATAACACAACATTTAGTGAAGACTATAATATTAGAGCAACTTTAAGACCTTTAAAATCTTTAAGAATTCAATTAAATGCAACAAGAAATTACTCAACTAATTTAAATCAACAATTCTTTTGGTCAGATACATTAAATAGTTATCAATTTCCAACACCAATAGAAACAGGTAGTTTTAGTATGTCTTACATAACAGCTTTAACTGCTTTTTCTAGTGACGAAGAAGGGACATGGAATTCTGTTGTATTTGACGACTTTTTAGAGAAAAGGAAAACAGTCTCACAGCGATTAGGTGATCAGGATCCTAATTCAAATGGATTTGTAGGTGATTATACTGATGGGTATAATGGTACTTCACAAGATGTATTGATACCTACATTTTTAGCTGCTTATTCAGGAAGAAGTGCTGATGACATAAGTTTAAAATCATTTGATAAATATATTCCAATTCCCAATTGGAGAATTACATATGATGGGTTAGAAAAAATTCCGTTAATAAACAGAGTGTTTAAAAAGTTTAGCGTGAATCATTCTTATTCTTCTAAATTTAATGTTAGTTCATTCACGTCTAATTTGCTTTTTCTAGATGACGGCTCTGCAAGAGATATTAACAATAACTTCATTCCTGAGAATCAAATTTCAGCTGTTTCTATATCTGAACAATTTAGTCCATTAATGGGGTTTGATATGACATTAAACAACAATATGATTATTCGAGTAGAGTATAAAAAAGATAGAAATGCCTCATTAAGTTTATCAAATAGCCAAATAACAGAAATAAAAGGACGCGAATGGGTGATAGGAACAGGCTATAAATTTAGAAATATTAGAGTTCCTTTTATTAAGCGAAGAATACAAAGTGATGTTGATACAAGAATTGATTTTTCAATAAGAAACAATAATACAATTATTAGAAAAATTGTTGAAGAAGTGAATCAGCTAACCGCAGGTCAGCGAATATTTTCGGTTAAGTTTACAGCCGATTATAAAATAAGTCAAAAGCTTAACATTCGATTGTTTTATGATTTTATTTCAACAAAACCATTTATTTCTACTTCTTTCCCAACAACAAATACAAATGCTGGGTTTAGCTTAAGATTTAGCTTGACTCAATAATGGTTAATAAAATATAATTGTTAGGAGATAAATAATTGTAAATAATAAATACCTTTAGCACGATAATTAAAAAATAGAATAAAAATGAATATTCCAGCAAATTTAAAGTACACAAAAGATCACGAATGGATTAAGATTGATGGTGATGTAGCAACAATTGGGATTACTGATTTTGCACAAGGAGAATTAGGAGATATCGTTTATGTAGAAGTTGAAACTGAAGGTGAAACTTTAGCTCAAGAAGAAACATTTGGAACAGTTGAAGCTGTAAAAACAGTTTCTGATTTATTTATGCCAGTTTCAGGAGAGGTTATTGAATTTAATAGTGATTTAGAGTCTCAACCAGAGGTTGTAAATAATGACCCTTATGAAGGTGGATGGATGATAAAAGTAAAAATGTCTGATATATCAGAAGTTGATGGGCTTCTTTCTGCTGATGATTATCAAAATTTAATAGGATAATTAAAAAGTTTAAATACTTTTTTCCAGCTTTAATATGGCTTTTTGCGATATTAATTTTAAGTAGTTATCCTGGGAACAAAATACCATCAGCGCCATTTTTTGGATTTGATAAAGTAGTACATATAACAATATATTTTCTACTTTCTTTATTCGTTATGTTTGGGTTTTATTTTATAAGAAATAAAGAAAACTTAACATTGAAATTGATGATAATTTGTGCTGTTTTTGGAATTTTGTTTGGTGGACTTATGGAAATTTGTCAACATTACATCTTTGTTAATAGAAGTGGTAATTGTTACGACTTTCTAGCAAACACTATTGGAGCTATAATAGGAGTTGCTGTTTGTCCAAAATTATTTAAATTGCTACCGTTTAAAAGATGATGGTATAAAAATGTTAATGCATTTAAAAAATTATTAATTTTAGAGTTAGAAAATTAAAAATATGGAACCGAAAAAAAATCCAAAAGCTGATTTAGAACAAATAAGAGGAACCTTTTTAGCAGGTGGACTTTTAATGTCAATGGTAATTATTTATTTATTGGTGAACTTAAAGTTTTACGATGTTAAAGCAAGTGAACTTGGACAGTTAGTTGTTGATGAAATGGAAGAAGAGATTATTCCTATTACACAGCAAAATACACCGCCACCACCACCACCACCACCACCAGCTGCTCCAGAAGTTATTGAGATAGTTGAAGATGATGTTGAGGTAGAAGAAATTGAAATGATTGATACAGAAGCTGATGCTGAAACAATAGTTGAAGAATTTGAAGTTGTAGAAGAAGTTGTAGAAGAAGAAATTTTTACTATTGTTGAGAGTATGCCTGAGTTCCCTGGAGGAGGTCAAGAAGCATTATTTAAGTACTTACAGAAAACCATGAAATACCCTCAAATAGCCAAAGAAAATGGTATTCAAGGAACTGTGTTTGTTAACTTTGTTGTAGGTAAAGACGGTAAAATTAGAGACGCTAAGATATTAAGAGGTGTTAACAAGATGCTGGATGAAGAAGCAATAAGAGTTGTTAAAGCAATGCCATCTTGGAAACCTGGTAAGCAAAGAGGTAAAGCTGTTTCAGTTTCATATAACTTACCAATTAAGTTTACATTGAGATAATAGATATTAAGATAGTTTACTTTAAAAGCATCCATTAAATGGATGCTTTTTTTTTAATTTTATTAGTTAAAAATTGAAAACTTAACCAATCAACATTCTTAAGTGAAAAAACACTTTTATAACAATGTTGTATGATGCTTATTTTTAATATATATTTGTTTTTTTAAAAGAATTTAAAATGAAAAGAGCTTTATATTTTATAATGATAATCACTGCAGTTTCACTTACATCTTGTGGTGGAGATAATACAGAATCTTCTAACGATACAGTTGAAGCGCCAAAAGAGTTAAAGGGATATGAAGAATTAGATTTAAATCAATGGGGTTTTCAGATGTCAATTATGGTTCCAGCAGCAGAGCAAAATGGAGAAGCTGAGGTTGTGTTAACAGAAAGAGGTGCATTAGAGATTACTGTTGGTTCTGCTTATGGAATTGAAATAATGTATGGCGAAGGTGATATTGATTTGTTGAAAATGGATTTAAAAGAGGATTTAGTGTTTTCGTCTGAAATTGTGAAAGAAGATGAAAAATTTATTATTTATAAACAAGATATACCAGATTCTGGAGTGAAAACTCAAAATCATTTTTTCTACAGAGCTCAAATAGGATCTGATGTTTATGAAGTAAGAGATTTAATTGATGGGAATTATGGGGCTGGTATGATTGAGAAAATGTTGGAAAGTGTTAATACATTAAAAGAGAAAAAGCAAGCTAAAGTTGAGGCTTAATTTTAAATAAATATACTTAAACCCTATTTTGTTAAAATACAGAATAGGGTTTTTTTATAAAATGAAACAATGAGTTGTAAAGTTGTAATAGTTGTATTAGTAATGTTTTTTTTAGGATGTAAGCATGAGGAGTTAAAGCCTTCTAATGTTTTGCCAAAACAGGAAATGATTCAGTTAATAGTTGAGATAGAACTTTCTCAAGCAGCTTTTAAAATTAAAAGCCAAGATAAAAAGTTTGATTTAGATAAAGTATCTAATTCTATTTTTGAAAAACATAAAACTACTAGTCAAAATTTTGACGAAAGCTTAAAATATTATACTTCACGGCCATCTCAAATGGAGGAGATTTATAATGAGGTAATTTCTATATTTTCTCAGAAGCAAGTAGAGGGCAGCTAATTTACAATTAGTTCTTAGTCAATTGACTGGCCTTTACTTTTGTAATATAAACTGATATTCCATAATAATAGCAAGGCAGCTAGTGCGGCAGATATTCTACCAAGATAATCTCCAAATTGAGTGTATATTGTTGTTTTAGTATTTAGATTAATGGTAGCATTTACCACAGCTTTTTCCCACCATTTAGTTTTATGTTCAATTTCTCCTTTTTGGTTTATTACACATGATATTCCTGTATTTGCACTTCGAGCAATGCTTCTTCTTGTTTCTATACTTCTTAATTGCGCGTAAGTTAAATGTTGTTTGTATCCAGGTGTATCTTCCCACCAGCCATCATTTGTAATAATAAAAATAGCGTCAGCTCCTTTTTTAATATAATCGGTAACATAATCGCCATAAATAGATTCATAACAAATTACTGGAGCGATATTTCCTTTTTCATTTTTAAAAATTTCAGCTTCTTTTTGAACGCCTAAACTACCCATTGTTCCACCAAGGTTAATCGCAAAATCTTCTAATGGACTAAGTAATTTGGCAAATGGTAATTTTTCAACACCCAACACCAATTTAGATTTATGGTATATTTTTATTTCTTCATTATTGCTTATCTGTAATGCAGAATTAAAGGCATCATACCAACCACCAGTTCTTTCATCAGGTCTTGCAGAAGGTGTGGGTTTTTCTTCACTTTTAGGGTAATCATTGTATGTGCTAGCGCCTATCACAAATTTTGTGTTAGGATAATTTCTTAAAAATCTTCTAATTTCTTGGATAGCATAATTTTGCTCTAAAACAGATTCTTCACTTCCTCTTGGTATGGCAGTTTCAGGAGCAATAACAAAGTCGGTAGATAGTGTCGTTTTTTCCTTTGCCAAAGATAAAATCCTGCCTACTTGTTGAGCTTCGCTCATTCCGCCAAATTTTTCTGTGTAAGGATCAATGTTAGGTTGTACAATTACTACTTCAATAGGGGTTTGTATTTCTGTATAGTTATTGAAAATTATATATGAAGTGGAAATAGGTATGATTATTAATAGAGCAGTAATTGATATTAATTTAAGTTGACTTTTAATTGGTTCACTAAGAATTACAATTTTTCGAATTAAATTAAATACTAAAATGTTTACCAATAATAGCCAAAATGTTCCACCTAAAACTCCGGTATATTCATACCATTGAATTAATTTGATATGATTAGCAAACACATTTCCGAAGCTCGACCAAGGATGTGATAAATCCCAATTGTAGTGAAGCCATTCAAAACCAATCCAAAGAACAATTAGTGAAAAGTAGCCTTTTTTTGCCCCCAGTTTTTTCTTTATGCTATGAAACCATAAAAATACAGTAGCCATAAATAAAGAGTTGAGTGCCTCAGCCATTATCATTCCAGCATCAGAAGCAAACCAAATCCACCAAGTAGTAAAGGTGTTAAAAGTGATAAAAGCTAAATAAGCGTAATAAAATAAAAATCTAGATTTTATTTTATTTTGTGTTACTGTATATTCGATATATAATAAAGGTGTTAGAGCAATAAAAAATAGTGGAGCTAAATTTCCTGTTTCGGGCCATGAAACGCCCATTAATAAACCACTTAGAATAGCTAAACCTGCTAATTTTAATTTTTGCATAAAGCAAATATAGGGATAAATTTTAGCCCTTTCTTCTGGCTTTTTCTTTAAGAATTAAAGATAACTCTCTACTTGTTTGCCCAGCGACTGAAGTGTTTTCTTGAGCTCTTCTAATTAGGTAAGGAGTTACATCTTTTACTGGGCCGTAAGGAACATATTTTGCCACATTAAAGTTTGCAGAAGATAAATTCATGCTAATATGATCACTCATTCCTAATAATTGCGCAAAATATATTCTCTCATCATTTGCAGATATATTGTTTTGATTCATTAATTCGGTTAAGTAAGTTGAACTTTCTTCATTATGTGAGCCACAACAAATAGCAATTTTAGTGATATTTTCAATAGCAAATTTTAAAGCTAAATTAAAATCGGTGTCTGTGCTTTTTTTATCTTTTTGCATAGGGTCTTTATATCCCATTTTTTCTGCTCTATCTCTTTCTTTTTCAATGTACGCACCTCTAACTAGCTTCATGCCAATAAAGAAATCTTCTTCATCAGCAATACTTTTTAATTCTTTAAGATAAGAAAGTCTATCCCAGCGATACATCTGGGCTGTATTATAAATAATAGCTTTTTCTTTATTGAATTTACGCATCATTTCTAATGCTAAATTATCTACCACATCTTGAATCCAAGTTTCTTCGGCATCAATAAAAATAGGTACTTGAAAAGTAAAAGCTGTTTCACAAATTTTATGAGTTCTATTTTTAACTCGGTCAAATTCTTCTTTTTCTATTGCTGAAAGTTCTTTTTTTGCGTTTATTTTTTCAAGTAAAGCAAAACGACCAAACCCTGTTACTTTAAATACAGAAAAAGGGATAAGTTGGTTAGATTTTGCAACTTGTAAAGCTTTTAATGCTTCTTCTACATTTGCATCAAAAACAGGCTCATCTTCTTTGCCTTCTACCGAATAATCTAAAATTGTTTTAACGTTTTGAGCACCCAAGCTAGTAATTGTTTTATCACAATCTTCAATGCTCTCTCCTCCACAAAATTGTTTAAAAATAGTAGCTTTTATAATTGGTATTGGAAACCATAATGGTAAAAAAACATCTAGCAAAACGGGGCCAATATTTATTAACCAATTCCAACCAATAATCTTAAACAACCAATAGCTGTTATTTAAATCGGCATTGCTTTTTTGTTTAAAAGCAATTTCTGTATTATTAAAATTTACCATATAGGATTTTTTACCAAATTTAATATGCGAAAGTATAAGAAAATATGATTTTCTTCAACCTTAAAAGTGGTATTTTTACTAATAATTTTCACAATTTTGTTTTATGATTGAAAACCTACAAAAATTTACAACAACAAATACAGAGGTTTATGTTGGTAGTGCAGTCTTTGATGTATTATCAATTTCGCTTCAGCCTTATGCTAATCATAAAATATTTTTGTTAGTTGATGAAAATACACTTCAAAATTGTGCTTCTTTGTTGATTTCAAATGTTGAGTTGCTTCAAGGTGCCGAAATAATAGAAATTGAAAGTGGAGAAGATAATAAAACAATCGACATCTGTTTTCAAATATGGAAAACATTAGCAGAATATGAAGCTGATCGAAATTCATTATTGATAAATTTAGGGGGAGGGGTAATTACAGATATGGGTGGTTTTATTGCTTCAACTTATAAAAGAGGTATAGATTTCATTAATATTCCTACAACATTATTATCGCAAATAGATGCTTCGGTTGGAGGTAAAACAGGAGTGGATTTAGATGGGATGAAAAATATGATTGGCGTTTTTAATGAACCACAAGGAGTGTTTGTGTATCCAGATTTTTTAAAAACCTTAGAGAAAAGACAAATGCTTTCTGGTTATGCAGAGGCTTTAAAACATGCTTTAATAAGTGATGCAGCATATTGGGAAGATTTGCAATTTGGAATGTTATCTGATGGAGAGGAGTGGAGTGAAATGATTTGTAAATCAATTCAAATTAAAAACGAAATTGTTTTAAAAGACCCTAAAGAAAAGAATGAAAGAAAGCTTTTGAACTTTGGACATACTATTGGTCATGCAATAGAAACATATTCTTTTACTACAGATAATCCATTATTGCATGGCGAAGCTATTGCAATAGGAATGATTGCAGAAGCCTATTTGTCTAACCAAATAATTGGATTGAAAGAAGAAGAGTTAAAAGATATATCAGCTACAATTTTGAGTTTTTACAAACTAAATAAAATTGATACCACAAAGGTTCATAACCTATTAGAGTTGATGAAAAACGACAAAAAAAATAGCAACAATGAGATTAATTTTACTTTGCTAAATAAGATTGGTGAAGGTAGTATCAACCATTCGGCTGATTTTACTCAAATAATTGATGCTATTAATTATTACAACTCAGTTTTATAAATGGCTATTACTTTATCACATTCTACTAAAAGTATAAAAGGCACAATTGATTTAACCGCTTCAAAGAGTGTTAGTAATAGGGTGTTGATTATAAAAGCGTTGTGTGCTGATGATTTTAAAATTGAAAATTTAGCATCAGCTAAAGATACGGTTACATTAAATAATTTGCTGTTTAATAATGAAGAGCAATTTTTTGATGTAGGTCATGCTGGAACGGTTATGCGTTTTTTAACGGCTTATTTAGCATTAAAAAAAGGAGAGTTTATAATTACAGGTTCTGAACGCATGCAGCAGCGTCCTATAAAAGTGTTGGTTGATGCACTGAGAGATTTGGGGGCTAAAATATCTTACTTAAAAAATGAAGGTTATCCACCACTTAAAATTACCGGTGGATTTATTACTGGAAATGAAATTGAAATAGATGGCGGAGTTAGTAGTCAATATATTTCTGCATTAATGTTAATTGCTCCAAAAATAAAAGACGGGTTAAAAATTCAATTTAAAAACGAGCTAATTTCAAAGCCTTATATTAATATGACGCTTGAAATTATGAAAGATTTTGGTGTAGATATTAGTTGGGAGGAAGAGTCTATTGAAATAAAAGAAGGGGAATATAGAGCTAAAGATTTTGTTGTAGAAGCTGATTGGAGTTCTGCTTCTTATTGGTACGGAATAGCTGCTTTAGCAAATGAAGCTGAGGTTAATTTATATGGACTTTCAAAAAATAGCTTACAAGGAGACGCAGTTGCGCAAGATATTTATGAAAAATTTGGTGTAGAAACTTCATTTGTTGAAAATGGAATTCGTTTGTCAAAATCACTTTGTCACCCAATTGCTTCGTCTTTTGATTTTGATTTTGAAAACTGTCCTGATATTGCTCAAACAGTTGCAGTAACTTGTGCTGCTTTAAATCTAGAAGCAAAGTTTAGAGGTTTAAAAACTTTACGTATAAAAGAAACAGATCGGATTTTTGCATTACAACAAGAGTTAACTAAATTAGGTTATAATTTAGATGTAGATGGAGATGATTTAATTATTAATCGTTATTCTGAGAAAACCAAAAATTTAAACAAATGGAGTAATGTTTCAGTTGACACCTATGACGACCACCGAATGGCAATGGCTTTTGCACCATTAGCTTTATTAGCACCAATTACTATTAATGATGAAAATGTGGTTGTAAAATCCTATCCTGATTTTTGGAAAGATTTAGAGAAAGTTAGCTTTTCAAATTAAGCTATTTTCATAATCAAATCTACCAATCGATTAGAATAACCCGCTTCGTTATCGTACCACCCCATAATTTTAACCATATGTCCAGTAATAGATGTTAATTGAGAATCAAATATACATGAATGAGTATTGCCAATTATGTCAACCGAAACAATAGGGTCATCAGTATACTCTAGAACACTTTTTAAGTAAGTTTCAGAAGCTTCTTTAAATTTCTGATTAATAGCTTCAACTGTGGTGTCTTCTTTTAAATTTAAACTAATATCAATTAAGGAGCCATTTGGAACTGGAACTCGCACACCACATCCGCCAATTTTATTATCTAAATCAGGAAATATTTTAGTGATTGCTTTAGCTGCACCAGTTGTTGTTGGTATAATTGATAAAGCTCCAGCTCTTGCTCTTCTTAAATCTTTATGTGGAGAATCGTGTAATGATTGGTCGCCAGTATATGAGTGAACAGTTGTAATGTAGGCACTTTCGATATGGTAAAAGTCGTGTAATACTTTTATTAGAGGAGCTGCTGCATTTGTTGTGCATGAAGCATTAGAAATGATTTCTTCTTTTCCTGTAATTATATCGTCATTAATGCCTAAAACAACTGTAGAAACATCATCGCTTTTTGGAGGAGCAGATAGAATAACTTTTTTTGCTCCAGCAGAAATGTGTGCCTGAGCTAAATCTTTAGTTAAAAATCTTCCGGTTGATTCAATTACGATGTCGATATTTAAATCTTTCCAAGGTAAATTAACAGGATCTTTTTCGTTTATAATTTTTACAGATTTTCCATTAATGATGATTTCGTTAGCTTTTGAATCAATAGTTCCGTTAAAGCGACCATGAACAGAATCATATTTTAAAAGATGTGCTAAAGTTTTAGCATCAGTTAAATCATTAATGGCAACTAATTCTATATTTGAATGACTTTGAATAACTCTAGTTACTGTTCTCCCAATTCTACCAAAACCATTTATTGCAACTCTAATCATAATATTACCTTTTTTACCAAAGTTAATCAATTGCTAATGCCAAAAAATATTTTAAACAAAAAAAGACCTACAATTAATTGTAGGTCTTTAATAACTTTAAATAAAGTTAATATTATAATCCAGCTACGTGCTTAGTTAATTTTGATTTCACATTAGCCGCTTTGTTTTTGTGGATAATGTTTCTTTTAGCTAACTTATCTAACATAGAAGAAATTTTAGGAAGCATAGCTTCAGCTTCTTTCTTGTCAGTAGAGTTTCTTAAATCTCTAATTGCATTACGAGTTGTTTTGTGTTGATACTTGTTACGTAACGTTCTCGTAGCTGTTTGTCTTATTCTTTTTAATGCCGACTTATGATTAGCCATAACTTATAATTTTTATATACTTAATTTTTTAAGGACTGCAAATGTATTGAAAAAATATTACTCTCCAACAATTTGTTGTCTTTTTTTAAAATAAAAACCACTTCGTTAAAGAAGTGGTTTTGCAGCCCGTAGGGGAATCGAACCCCTGTTTCCAGGATGAAAACCTGGCGTCCTAACCCCTAGACGAACGGGCCTTTTTCCTTAAAGGAGTGCAAATTTATAATTTTTTAATTTACCTACAAATATTTTATTAAAAATTATTCAATATTATTACTATCTACTTGAAACTTAAAGCCTAATCTTTTACCAGTTTTAATTTTTATCGCATTTGTAACTTCAATAATATCCATTACACTAACTTCTTTCATGGCTTCATAAGGAGGGGTTAGTAAATCAAAATCCATTGAATATAAAATAGTAGATTCTAGTATTGATCTAATTTTATCATTGTTAATTGTTTCATTTGCAAAGTCGTTGTATAAAAAACCTAGTTGACGTTTTCCTTCTACTAAATAATGTTTTTCGTTATTTATAAAACATCTTGCAACTAAGTAGCCTGTGTCATTTATTCTATTGTATTTAAAGGAGTCAGATAAAAAATTGTAAACATTTATCATTCCACAGTAAGATCGTAAAGGATTGTCCTTTAAGTATGAATTGGTCCATATTTGATGACTTTTTGGAAACTCAAATACATTGGTATGCATATAAAAAACTAAAATATCACCCCCAAATTTTATATGAAATTCAAAATCACCTTTTTCAGTAAAGTCTAAAACGACATTATTGTCAACCTTGCACATTTCATCTTTTAACTCTTCTGCAAGTTTTTGAGCTTCAACTTTAAATTCGTTAAATACATCAGTGGTTTGTCTAAAAACGCTCTGTTTTAAACAAGCTTTTTCTTTTAATACATCAATAATTAACTCTTTTGGTGATTTTTTATCTGCCATTTGGTTAAAATTTAATATGCCTTAGCAAAAATTACACGTTGTTTAGATGGAGACCCAGTTAAAACGCATTTACCTTCTTCTAGCTTATTGTTTAAGGGAATGCAACGAATGGTAGCTTTTGTTAATTCCTTTATTTTATCTTCTGTTTCTGGCGTTCCATCCCAATGCGCGCTTATAAAGCCACCTTTGCTAAGGTGTTCTTCAAATTCTACCCATGAATCAGCTTTAAAGGTATTTTCTTCTCTAAAATCAATTGCTTTTTGGTAAAGGTTTTCTTGAATATTTGTAAGTAAATGATCTATTTTATTAGCTATGTCTTTTTGTTGTAAAGTCTCTTTTTCTTTAGTGTCTCTACGAGCAACTTCTACTGTTCCGTTTTCAATATCTCTAGGTCCCATTGCAATTCTTACAGGAACACCTTTAAATTCGTATTCAGCAAATTTAAAACCTGGTTTGTGCGTATCCCTATCATCATATTTAACAGAAATTCCTTTGGTTTCAAGTTCACTTTTAATTTTGTTAGCGTGCTCAGAAATTAAAGCTAGTTGCTCTTCTCCTTTATATATTGGAACAATAACGACTTGGATAGGAGCTAGTTTTGGAGGTAGTACTAAACCTTCATCATCTGAATGAGTCATAATTAAGGCACCCATTAATCGAGTGGAAACACCCCAAGAAGTAGCCCATACATATTCTTGTTTACCTTCCTTGTTAGCAAATTTCACATCAAATGCTTTTGCGAAATTTTGACCTAAAAAGTGAGAAGTTCCAGCTTGTAAAGCTTTTCCATCTTGCATTAAAGCTTCAATACAATATGTTTCTAATGCTCCAGCAAATCGTTCATTCGCTGTTTTTACACCTTTAATTACAGGCATAGCCATAAACTTTTCGGCAAATTCAGCATAAACATCTAACATTTGTTCTGTTTCAGCAATAGCTTCTTCTTTAGTAGAATGAGCTGTGTGCCCTTCTTGCCATAAAAACTCAGCAGTTCTTAAAAATAAGCGAGTTCTCATTTCCCATCTTACAACATTTGCCCATTGATTAATTAATAAAGGTAAATCTCTATAAGACTGAATCCACCCTTTGTATGTGTTCCAGATAATGGTTTCAGAAGTAGGTCTAATAATTAACTCTTCCTCCAATTTAGCATCTGGATCAACAATAACACCGCTACCATCTTCAGCATTTTTTAATCTATAATGAGTTACTACAGCACATTCTTTAGCAAATCCTTCAACATGGTCAGCCTCTTTACTTAAGTATGATTTAGGAATGAATAAAGGAAAGTAAGCGTTTTGATGCCCAGTTGCTTTAAACTTTCGGTCTAATTCAGCTTGCATTTTTTCCCATATAGCGTAGCCATAGGGTTTAATTACCATACATCCTCTAACTGCTGAATGTTCAGCTAAGTCAGCTTTGTTTACTAATTCGTTGTACCACTGCGAATAATCTTCGCTTCTTGATGTGAAATCTTTTGCCATTTATTTTAGGTATAATTATTGCAATTAAGTGTTAACCCTTAATTTTAAGATTGGTAAAATTAATCGATTTTTATAAACTAACTGTAATGAATATAATTAAACTGCTCTTTTTCGTTCTCATTTTATTTTTAATGAGTAAAAATGTTTTTGCTCAGGATGAATTTTACAATGAATCATCAAAAGAAAACAATACATCAGTAATTTTTAATACTTATGCTAGTTCTGATAGTAATAATATTGATGGATATACAACAGAGCGAGACTATTTTGATAATAGTATTGAAAATAATGACGAAGTTATTACTGATGAAGAAGAAGTGTTTGAAGAGCAAAGAAGAAAACAACAAAGAAGAAATAGGGCTGAATTTGCTGCAGAATTTTTTTTTGATGTAATTGTTAATGCAGCCTTTATCGTTGTCGCCTTTTGGCAATAAAGTTTTGGCATAGTATTTGGTTATTTAACAGAAAATTAACAAATATCCAAGTTTAACAAAGTAGGAGGATTGATTATGAAAACAATTAAAATTATAGGATTACCATTAGCATTCTTGCTATTAATAGGTAATGTTTTTGCTCAAGACGATTTTTATCCATCGAGCAAAAAAAAGAATAAGGAAGTAGTAATAGCTCCTGTAGATGAAAAAGTTTCAGATGATGAGTATTCTACAGCAACTGATTATTATACAAATTCCATCGAACAAGAAGCTCAAGATAGATATAATGAACGAATGGGTATTACTGATAGTACTACTTATTATGAAGATGAGGATGGTAATTTAAGAGTAACAAATAATTATTATAGTGGTGATAATTATGATTATTCTAATGAGTATTATGATTATGAATATTCTTCAAGAATAAGAAGGTTTCACAGACCTTACGCTAGATATAGTTACTATGATGATTGTTACACAAATTATTATTGGTATGATAATAATCCATTTAACTACGGAGTTAGCTTATACACTAGTTATGGATGGTGGAATCCAAGACCTTGGAATTGGAATTTTGGTTGGTCATGGAATTCAGGTTGGTATGGAGGTTATTCTTGGGGGTGGGGTTTTAATAACTTTGGTTATTATGGAAATTCTTACTGGAATGGATATAATCATGGGTTTAATAATGGTTATTATGCAAATAATTACTACAATAGTTATGACCGAAATAGTCATTATTATGGTCATAGAGGGGGGAGCTCAGGTTATTCAGGTTATGGAAAAGGTTCACGTCCAAGTGGTTCAAGTATAGTTTCTCCTTCAACATCTAATAAACCTTCAATAGGAAAAGGAAGAACGTTTGGAGAAAAATATGAAGCAGCTGTTAAGTCGAATAACTTAAATACAAATTCAGTTCGACCTAGAACAGGAGTTGTAAATAACGGAACTCAAGTTAAACCTAGAACTACAAATTCGAATACTTATTCACAGCCAAGAACAGCTGGCTCTCCAAAAGTAATTCCACGAACTTCCACAAATACGAATAGTGGTAATAACGGATATAATAAGCCTAGAACTATTCCTAATACGACTCCAAGGCCAAGAACTAATGATAATTTAAATTATAACAAGCCTAGGATTAATACAGGAAATACAGGAAGTCCATCTGGTTATAATAAGCCAAGAACAATTAATAATGGAGGAAATAGTCAGCCTCGTAATAATGGTGCTTCTAAACCAAGAACATATACAAAGCCTGCAACAAAACCGACGTATAATAAACCAAAAACGAACACAAACTATTCGAGACCAAGTAACTCATATAGTAGGCCGTCGGGAGGTAATTATAATAGAGGTAGCTCTGGAGGAGGAAGTAGTTCAGGAAGAAGACCAAGATAATTGCAAGTATTAAAAAAGAAGAAGATGAAAAAATTAGCAATAGGAGTTTTTTTGATGCTTGGTGGATTAAATCTTGCTCAAGCTCAAAATGAATTTGATGTATTAAGATATTCTAATGTTGAATACCATGGAGATGCTAGGTTTAATGCAATGGGGGGTTCTTTTGGAGCTTTAGGAGCAAATATGTCTTCAATAAGTGTTAATCCAGGAGCTATAGGAGTTTATAAAAGCTCGGATATTTCTTTTACTCCTGCTTTTCATTATAATTTTTCTGAAAGCAAATTGGATGGTAATATAATAGATGATGGAAAATTGAATTTTCATTTTTCGAATATTGGTTTGGTTGTAAATTTTGATGGTGTTGGTAATTGGCAAAGTGCTAGTTTTGGAATGGGATATAATCGAACAAATAATTTTAATACAAGTATTTCTGCTAAAGGAGAAACCAATCAAAGTTTATTAACTCAATTTACTGATGAGTTAAATGCTAATGGAGGAACTTTTGATGGAGATATAGAATATAGCTATCCATTTACAGCAAACTTGCCTTATCAAACCTATTTAGTAAATCCAATTGCAGGAGATTCTTTACAGTATGACAATGTATTTGTTAATTCTACTGATATCGAACAATTTACAACGTATGAGACAAGAGGAGGAACTGGTGAGATGTTTTTTGCTTTTGGAGGGAATTATGCTGATAAATTGTTTTTAGGTGCCTCATTTGGTATACCAACAATTCGATATGTTTATGATAAAAATTATACAGAGACGGTAAGCGAAAGTGATACGCTGAGCGAATTTAAATCATTTACTATGCGTGATTATGTGAAAACATCTGGAGCAGGTTTTAACTTTAAGTTGGGAATGATTTATAAAGCAACAGATTGGGTAAGGTTAGGTTTGGCATTTCATACACCAACTGTATATGCTTTATCGGATGATTATAATTCTACAATTCAATCAGAAATGAAAGATGGAACTATTTATGAGTATTCAACACCTTATGGAACTTATAATTATATAATGACTACTCCATATCGATTTATTAGTAGCGCCGCTTTTATTGTAGGCTCTTATGGAGTAATTAATGTTGATTATGAATTAGTAGATTATACAACTGGTCGTTTAAAGGCAGATAATAGTTATGAAACAGATGGGTATAATTTTTCTGATGAAAATGAAAGTGTTAGAAATAATTTTCAATTAACACAAAATGTTAGAGTTGGTTCAGAGTGGAGGTTAGACCCCTTTAGGTTGAGAGCTGGATATCGTTATCAAGGAGATCCATTAAAAAATTCGTTTAATGTTGATAATAGCTCAAGTACGTATTCAATTGGAGCAGGAATAAAGGAAGATGATTATTATTTTGATATTGCTTATGCTTTAAAAATGCAAAAAAACCAAACAACAATTGTAGAGAGTCAATCTGATTTTGCGTCTACAGATTTAAGAAATCACTATATTACTTTTACTTTAGGGTTTAGGTTTTAGTATTGATATAACCCATTATAGCAAGTATAAAAACTAAAATTGCAAAAACATAAAGACTCCAACTTAAGTATCTATTAGATATTGTTGGCTTCCTGTATCTTGCACTGACTAGGTAATTAATTCGTTCTACTTTTTTGAGGTCTCTGTTTTTAATGCCAAAAAAATAGATTGTTTTTTCTGGTTGTTCTTCAATTTCAGATTCAAACCAAATATTTTGTTCGATTAATAATTCCTTGAAATAATTTGCTCTTTCGGTTTTAAAAAAATGAAAAATAGTGTAAGCTTTTCTGGTAGGGTGTTCGTTGTAATTTGTGATGTTTATCATTTACTTGATACGTAATTTTCTGCCAACGATTAAAACTTTATTTCTGTTAATTCCATTTAAAGAGCATAGTTCATCAACACTAATTCCATATCTACTGGCTATTTTATACATAAAATCTCCACGAGCAATAGTATGATATTCTATACCTAAAGGAAGAGCTGTGTAACTGTATTTACGCTTTGTTAATTCAAGAGAGTCGCTAATTAACGTGTTCTTTTTAAATGAAATTAAATGTTTTGGATTTAATGGTTTTCCTTTAAATCTGACCTCAAAATGTAAGTGACTTCCTGTTGAGCGTCCAGAACTACCTCCGAGACCAATGATTTGACCTGCCTCAACAATGTCGCCCGTTTTAACTTTTAGTCGGTGTAAATGAGCATATAGAGTCTCTAGCCCATTATAATGTCTTATTACCACAACTCTACCATAATTTGGGTGATGTAAAGCTATTCTAACCATACCATCAAAAGAAGCAGCAACAGGATCCCAAACTTGCAAGTCTAAGTCTATTCCATTGTGATTTCTACCATCTCTCCATCCAAAATTTGATGTCACTACAGGATCTTGAATTGGAGCAACAAAATTGCAGAAATTAGAAGTGTCAACTAAAGTTAAAGTTAATGAAGAGTCATTTTTCGTAATCGATTCATCGTAAGGTAAAATGTTTTTTGTGTCCCACTTTCCATACATTGAATTTGATGGGATAGGAGAATCTTCATAATAATTAGTTAGTGAAACGTAAAAATCGTGCTCAAGTAATCTGCTTTCAGCGTAATCGTTTATTTCTTTAATAAGATTTTGTGGTAAGTTCTTTTCATCAAGTAATGAGTCTATTAAATTTATGATTTCATTTCCTGAAAGGTTAGATAGGTTGGCGTATAAAGGGTTTTTTGGGTTTATAACTAATGCCGAAACAGTGTCTTTTTTGTGTTTAGTTTCATCAGAATTATTATGACATAAACTTGTCTGAAAGCTAAAAAAGCTCAATAAAAAAAACAATGATATTTTAAATAAAAGTTTCATTTTTTTCATCCAAAGGATGAGCAAGGTAATAAAAAAATATTTTCTTGGTTAAAATTTAACAAATAGTTTCTTTTTATTAGGGCTGGTTAATTTTATAAGTTTTACTTTTATACTCATAAATTATTGTGGTAAATGAATTATATAAAACGATTAACATTTGTAGTTGCTATTCTCTTTTTATTAGTCTTTTTAGTATCTCTTTTTTTGCCTTCGTCAGTTAAAGTAGAACAATCAATTTTAATAAAGACTAAGCCCGAATTATTACTTAAGCAACTTATTAATTTAGAAAACATAGTTAAATGGTCTGTTTGGATTGATAAAAACTATACTTTAGGAAATAATGAGACTAAACAAGCTGTTGAGTATAACACTGATATTGGTGATAATGAGACTAAAGAGATTCTTTCATTAAACGAATTAGAGAGTGAAGTTGAATTGAAATGGAAGATTGAATCCTCATTTGGATTTAATCCATTTGCAAAATTTAGAGGTTTGTTTGTTGAGGAATTGTTAATGAAAAATTTAGAGGAAGAATTAATTAGCTTAAAAAATTATACGGAAAATCTTCCTCAAATTAATAGCGGAAAAGTTTCAAAACAATTTTTAGCAGAAAAACAATGGTATTTTTCTATTCGCGATACAGTGAATCAAATGGAAATGAGTAATATTCATGGAAAACTTTATGCTGAAATTAATGAATTTATGGATCAGTATAATGTTGTGTCTGATTTAGCACCATTAGTTATTTATCATTATTGGTCAGATACTATAGTGGATATTGAAGCTGGAATTCAGTTAAAAGATTCAGTTGGTGTTTTTACAGATAGGGTTAATTTAAACTATATTCCTGTTGGTAATTATGTAACAGCTACTCACTATGGTGTTTATGAAAGGATACCTGAAACATATTTTAGTATTAATGAATGGATGAGGAAAAATGAAGTTCAGGTAATTGGTCCTCCTTGGGAAGTTTATGTTACAGATCCAGCAGTAGAAGCAAATCCAGAAAAATGGGAAACACAAATCAATTTTCCAATTCAATAATTTAAATTACCTTTGATTTATGATGCAATTTTTTAAAATTAAAAGCATAATTATCCTTATTTTTTGTGCTTTCACTTCAATAGCTTCATTTGCTCAAGATAATGAAGTAAATATTGTAAGTAAGTTAAAAAGTTTAACGAAGAAAGGTGATTATGCTATTTTGGAAGTGAGACTAAATAACGAAGATGAATTTAGAACAACTGATGGAAGTACTTCTAGTTTAGCTCGTTTAGCAGTGTTTACTGGAAATAATAATGGTGCCGAAGTTATATCTAAAGGCTTTAATGGAATGAATTCTATAGTATCTGTTCTCAATACCTTAAAATCTAATGGCTGGAGGTTAGTGGATGTTTATTCACTTAAAGGAGAGTCTTTAATTATAACTCATTATGTTATAGAGCGAAAGAAGTAATAATAGGAGTACAAGTAAGATCAATTTTATATATTATTATATCTTTAAAAAAATGTTAACTTTAGAAATTAACTTGTTTTTATTATGAGAATAATATCGATTTTATTGCTTTTGATTGTTTTGCATTTTAACCATATTGCATTCTCTCAAGTTGTTATTAATGAATACTCTTGTGCTAATTCTACAAGCGGAGGAGATCCTGATTTTTTTGGCGAATTTGAAGATTGGGTTGAAATATATAATCCTACGGGAACGGCATTAGATTTAAATGGATTTTATTTAAGTGATAAAGCCAGCAATCCTACAAAATTTCAAATCCCAGGATCCATAGGTATTCCTGCTGGTGGGTATTTAATGGTTTATGCCTCTGGGAGGGGCGTAATTGCAGGAGGAGTAGAAGTTCATACAAGTTTTAAACTTACACAAACTAAACATGAAAAAATAATTTTAGCAGATCCTAGTGGTACGATAATAGATAGCTTAACAATTAAAAATCATCAACTGTTACATTCAAGAGGAAGAACAAGCGATGGATCAACTGAGTGGGGAGTATTTACAAATTCAACTCCAGGTACTGCAAATACAGGAGTATTTCAAGAGTATGCTTCTACTCCAATATTAAGTGTGTTTCCTGGTTTTTATCCTTCAGCACAATCAGTATCTATAACAACACCTGACTCTAATGTAGATATCTATTATACTACAGATGGCTCAGAGCCAACTACAAGTTCTGCTTTGTATTCTGGGGCAATCAATATTGCTACTACAACTGTATTGAGAGCAAAAGCGTTTAGTACTGATCCTTCAATTCTTCCAAGTTTTATTGAAACAAATACATATTTCATTAATTCTCCCCATACTGTACCTGTTATTTCTATATCAGGAGATGATTTATTAACCTTGTTAAATGGTACTCAAATTGAGCCATTTGGAGCACTTGAATTTTTTGATAGGACAGGAGTGATGCAGACTGAAGTTACAGGTGAATTTAATAAGCATGGAAATGATTCTTGGGCTTATGATCAAAGAGGCCTGGATTTTATATCAAGGGATCAGCATGGCTATAATAATGCGCTTCATCATCAATTGTTTCATCACAAATCTAGAGATGAGTTTCAACGAATAATTTTGAAACCTGGAGCAAGTGATAATTATCCATTTGAGAATGGAGGAGCACACATCAGAGATCCTTATGTACAAACTTTATCTCAATTAGGGAAGTTGAAATTAGATGAAAGATCTTATGATGCGTGTATCTTATATGTAAATGGACAATATTGGGGAGTTTATGAAACTCGTGAAAAAGTAGATGATAACGACTTTACGGATTATTATTATAAGCAAGATGAAAAATATAAAAGTAGTCCAGAGTATATTCAGTTTTTAAAGACTTGGGGTGGGACATGGGAGAAATTTGGAGCACCAAATGCACAAAATGATTGGAATGACTTATTAAATTTTATTACCACTAACAATATGGCTATACCAGCTAATTTTGATTACGTAGATAGTCTGTATAATTGGAAAAGCTTAGTTGATTATTTCTGCCTAAATTCCTATATCGTGAATAAAGATTGGTTAAATTGGAATACAGCTTGGTGGAGAGGAATTGATCCAACTGGTGATAAAAAGAAATGGAGATACACTTTGTGGGATATGGATGCTGTTTTCGGGCATTATGTAAATTATACTGGTATTCCAGATACTTCACCAAATGCAGGTCCATGTGATGCAGAAAATCTTCCAGACCCAGGAGGAGAAGGTCATACGGTTATAATGCAAGAGTTATTGAATAACCCAATTTTTGAGCAGTATTATATTTCCCGATATATAGATTTAGGAAATACAGTATTTAGTTGTGATAATATGATACCGCTTTTAGATAGTTTAGTTGGGATGATTGCACCAGAAATGCCAGGCCAGATAGCTAGATGGGGAGGTTCTATGGCTGAGTGGCAACAAAATGTTCAGGATATGCGAGATTTTATAATCACAAGGTGTGTAACTGTTGATGATGGGTTAGTAGATTGTTATAATTTGTCTGGTCCTTATCCAGTTAAATTTAATGTTAATCCAGCAGGAGCTGGAGAAATTGAAATAAACTCTACAACTCCAACAAATTATGTTTTTGAAGGGGATTATTTTGGAGGTATCGATATTTTGCTTAATGCAAACTCAAACACTGGATATACTTTTTCTCATTGGGAAATATTTAATCACACATTAGATTCGGCATTGACAAATGACAAAAATTCATTACAGATTACACAATCAGATAGTATAATTGCTCATTTTATTGTTGAAGATTCTACTTATATTGCTTTTGATGTTTTTCCTGTAGGAAGTGGAGATATTGATATTGACGGTTTTATGCCAGCTGGTTATGTTTATTCAGATTATTATCCAACTTTAAGTACAATAGATTTAACAGCAATACCACAACCTGGTTATGTTTTTGATTATTGGGAATCTTTAAGTACATCTTTCACTCCTGATAGTTTAAATCCTACTGTTCAGATTACAGCTGATTTAGCTGATAGTATTGTTGCTCATTTTATAATATTAGAAACATTTGATATAGTTTATAATGTTAATCCAATATTAGGTGGAGATATATCTGTTAACACAGTTATTCCTCCAACATACCCAGATTATCAGAATTATACAACTAATGATCTTGTTACATTGGTGGCAATACCACAAATGGGATATATTTTTGATCATTGGGAATCGTCTGTTTTAGGTTTTAACCCAGATGAATTTACTGCAAATGCAACTATTACTGTTACTTCTGATGATAGTATTGTAGCACATTTTTTATACATTGATACTTTTGATATTACTTTCAATGTAAGTCCTATAGGAGCAGGAAATGTTGAGGCAAATGCATTTATACCACCTCTTTATCCATATACTGAGCGTTACATAACAAATACAGCAATTAATTTATTTGAATATGAGTTGCTGCCTGAAACATATTCTTTTGATCACTGGGAATCTAGAAATCATAATATATTACCAAGCTCATCATCGGCTTTAGCTAATTTTAATGTATTATCAGATGATACAATTATTGCTGTTTATATTGAAATTCCAATTCCTCCAAAGCAAGGAGCACAATTCCCAGGAGCTTTTTCTCCAAACGGAGATGGAAATAATGACATTTTATATGTTTATGGAGGTCAAATTGAAACAATTTCAGTTAGTATTTATAATCGATGGGGAGAATTAGTTTGGGAAACTGATGATGAAACTGAAGGTTGGGATGGTACTTATGAAGGGAAGGAAGCTAGCGCTGGTGTTTACGTTTATAAAATGAAAGTTTCATATTGGGAAGGTGATTTTGAAACTAAATCAGGTAATATAACTTTGATTAGATAGTAATGAGAGAGTTAAACAAAATAGCTGTACTATGTTTATTTCTGTTGAGTATAACAGTTTTAGGACAAGATGTACATTTTTCCCAATTTTCTCAAACACCTCAGTTAATTAATCCAGGAGCTACAGGTTCATTTATGGGTTCATTTAGAGGTATTCTCAATTATAAAACACAGTGGGGAGGATTAGGTGCAGCATATAAAACTTATGCAGCATCTTTTGATATGCCTGTTGCCAAAGGCAATGGTAAAAGAGCTCATTTAGGTGTGGGGGGTAATTTTTATCAAGACGCCGCCGGAGATGCTAATTATGGTAATTTTTTAGGTGGAGTTTCTGTTGCAGGTATATTGCCTGTTAGTGATTATCATAGTTTCTCTGCAGGTATTCAAATTGGTTTTGGGCAATATTCAGCAAAACTTTCTAAATTAACCTGGGGTAATCAGTTTGATGGTGAAGGCTTTGATACAGAAATAAACTCTAATGAAGTAGGAAGTTTAAGTTCTAAACTTTATACGGATATAGGAGCTGGAATCTATTATAAATTTCAAAACTCCTCTCAATATTTTTTAGGAAGTGAAATAAAAAGTTTTAATGTTGGATTAGCAGCTTATCATATTAATAAGCCAAAACAAGATTTTTTAGGTGTTGCTGAAGAACAATTAAATATGAAAATCGTTGGTCAATTCTCAGGTACCTTTGATATGGGTGGTTCTTCAGTTGCTCTTGTTCCATCTATGTTTTATGCTCAACAATTAAAATACAAAGAAATTACGGCAGGTTTATTAATTAAAATAGGGTTCGGTTCAGAAACAAGATATTCGGGTCTTTTTAAGCAATCTGCTATTCTATTTGGGGCTCATTATAGAGTAAGAGATGCAATTATTCCTCAATTTTATTTGCAATTTTCTGATTTCATGTTTGGTGTTTCATACGATTATAATAACTCAAGCTTGTCTGATGTAACAAATGGTAATGGAGGGCTTGAGATTTCTCTCAAGTATGTAAATAAACCAAAAGCACTGCAAAGAAAATCTTTTTAAGTATTTTTACGGAGTGTCAAAAATAGCCGCTTTTATATATAAATTATTGGGTTGGAAAACAGTTGGATCAATTCCTCCTGAACTTAAAAAATATGTGATTTTAGCAGCTCCCCATACAAGTAATTGGGATTTTCTTTATGGTCGCCTATATTTTTACATTTTTAAAATACCAGTTAAGTTTTTTATCAAAAAAGAGTGGTTTTTTTTCCCAATGGGGTTTTTATTCGATTTAATGGGAGGGGTTCCTGTTGATAGAAGTAAAAACACAAACTTAACCGATGAAATTGCTAAATCATTTGAACAGAATGATAAAATGGCAATGATGGTTACCCCAGAAGGAACAAGAAGCTATAGTCCGGATTGGAAAAAAGGGTTTTATTTTATAGCTCAAAAAGCTAATGTGCCAATTATTCTTGGTTTCTTAGATTATCCCAATAAAGAAGCAGGGTTTGGGCCTGTTTTTTATCCAACAGGTGATATAGACAAAGACATAGAAGAAATTAAAAGTTTTTACCGTACAAAAAAAGGACGTTTTCCAGAGAAAGGTGTTTTATAAAAAGGCCTTAATAAAGACAATACTTTTGTGAATTACATCCCTCAGAAAAGTATCTTTAGGATTGTACTTCATCAAATAATTTTGGTTAAAAACACTTATTCTCAAAGGTTAGCCTGTATCAATCATTAAAATAGTTACATTTGCAGTCCAATTTATTTTATGGAAACTATTACAGTAAAAGACCTATCGTTTAAGCCATTTATTTCAGAAGAAGAACTAGATGTGGCTATAAAAAAAGTTGCTCAAAAAATTAATGAAGATTACAAAGGGAAAACACCAATTTTTTTAGGTGTTTTAAATGGATCTTTTATGTTTATGGGAGACTTAATGAAATCAATAAATTTAGATTGCTATACTTCGTTTGTTAAAATGGCATCTTATGAAGGTACTGAAAGTACTGGTAAGATAAATGAATTAATAGGTTTAAATGAGGATATAGAAGGGAAAGATATTATTTTAGTTGAAGATATTGTAGATACAGGAAATACATTGGTAAAGCTTTTTGATATTTTAAAGGAAAAGAATCCAAAGAGTATTAAAATAGCAACTTTATTGTACAAGCCAGAAGCTTACAACAAGGATCATAAAATTGACTATGTAGGGAAGGAAATACCAAATGCATTTGTATTGGGATATGGTTTGGATTATGATGGATTAGGAAGAAATTTAAGTTCAATATACGTGCTAAAAGATTAGCATTTAAAAGGAATAATATGTTAAATATAGTATTGTTTGGCCCTCCTGGGGCTGGAAAAGGCACTCAAGCTGCAAAATTAATTGATAAATATAATCTTGTTCATTTATCTACCGGAGATATTTTTAGAGCTAATATTAAAGGAGAAACTGACTTAGGTAAATTAGCAAAAACATATATTGATAAAGGAGAATTAGTACCTGATGAGGTGACTATTGGTATGCTTGAGTCTGAGGTGGATAAAACACCAGAAGCAAAAGGTTATATTTTTGATGGGTTTCCTAGAACTACACCTCAAGCAGAAGCTCTAGATAAATTTTTATCATCAAAAAATACTTCAATATCATTGATGGTTGCATTAGATGTAGCTGAAGAAGAATTAATTAAAAGATTATTAGAAAGAGGTAAAGATAGTGGAAGAGCTGATGATCAAGATGAAAGTATAATTGCAAATAGAATAAGCGTTTACAATAAACAAACTTCAGTTGTTGCTGATTTTTATAATGCAAAGAATAAATTTCAAAAAATTAATGGCGTTGGAGATATTGAAGAAATATTTTCTCGTTTGTGTAGCGCTATTGATAATCGCTAATAATTAGGAGAGTAGTTAGAAATGTCGGGTACAAATTTTATAGATTATGTAAAGATTCATTGCCGTTCTGGTAATGGAGGAGCAGGTTCACGACATTTCCGAAGAGAAAAATATGAAGCCAAAGGAGGTCCTGATGGCGGAGATGGAGGTAGAGGTGGTCATATTATAGTGAGAGGGAATAAAAACTTATGGACACTTTTACATTTAAAATATAAAAGACACGTAAAAGCAGGGCATGGAGAAGCGGGTAGTGGTTCAAGAAGTACCGGTGCAGAAGGTGAAGATGCTTATGTTGAAGTGCCTTTAGGAACTGTTGCAAAAGACCCAGAAACCGGAGAGACATTATTTGAAATAACCGAAGACGGAGAGGAACAAATCTTAGTAAAAGGAGGAAGAGGTGGATTAGGAAATGATCATTTTAAATCTGCCACAAATCAAGCACCTCGATATGCTCAACCTGGAGAACCTTATCAAGAAGCATGGCGAATTTTAGAACTAAAAGTATTAGCTGATGTTGGTTTAGTTGGTTTCCCAAATGCAGGTAAATCTACTTTGCTTTCGGTTTTGTCTGCTGCAAAACCAGAAATAGCAAACTATCCTTTTACCACTTTAGTACCTAACTTAGGTATCGTTGAATATAGAGATTTTCGTTCGTTTGTAATGGCAGATATACCTGGTATTATTGAAGGAGCTCACGAAGGTAAAGGTTTAGGATTGAGGTTTTTAAGGCACATAGAGCGTAATTCTGTTTTATTATTTTTAATTGCTGCCGATAGTGATGATATCAATAAAGAGTACCAAACTTTATTGAATGAGATTAAGCAATTTAATCCAGAGCTTTTAGATAAAGAAAGAATATTAGCAATTTCAAAATCTGACATGCTTGATGATGAACTTAAAACTGAAATAGCTCAAGATATGCCTGATGTGCCTTGGATGTTTATCTCCTCTGTTGCCCAACAAGGGTTGATGGAATTGAAAGATGTGCTTTGGAAAAAGATTAATGATTAACTCTTAGCATCTTTTATCGATAACCCAATCCTTTTCTTAGCAATATCAACAGCAATTACTTTTACTCGAACAAAATCATTTAAGTCTAATTCTTCCATTGGGCTAGAAATAAAACGATCAGTAATGTGCGAGATATGTACTAACCCATTTTCTTTTATACCAATGTCTACAAAAGCACCAAAGTTGGTAAGATTTGTAACTAGTCCAGGTAAAATCATTCCTTCTTTTACATCAGAAATACTTTTTAAGCTTTCATCAAAATTGAATTTTTTTATTTTTTTTCTAGGATCAAAACCAGGTTTAGCTAACTCTTTTAAGATATCTTGTAAGGATAATTTCCCAACTTGAGCAACTAGTTTTTCATCTAGTTGAGTATTTACAAGAGTTTCATCTTCAATTAAATCTTCTATTTTTTTGTTGAACGATTTTGCAATAGCAGCAACTGTTTTATATTGTTCAGGATGAACAGAAGTATTGTCCAAAACATTATCACCTTTTACTCTTAAAAATCCTGCACATTGTTCAAATACTTTTGCTCCCATTCTTGGAACTTTTTTAATTTCTTCTCGAGAAGTGAAAGGTCCATTTTCCGTTCTATAATTAATAATATTTTGAGCCAAAACAGGACCAACACCTGCAACATATTGCAATAAATATTTGCTAGCAGTATTTACATTAACTCCCACTTGGTTTACGCATGATTCAACTACGTAGTCGAGTTCAGTTTTTAATAAATTTTGGTCAACATCGTGCTGGTACTGACCAACTCCAACTGATTTTGGGTCTATTTTTACCAATTCTGCTAAAGGATCCATCAAACGTCTTCCAATACTTACTGAGCCTCTAACGGTTACATCATAATCAGGAAACTCTTCCCTGCCAATTGGTGAAGCTGAATAAATAGAAGCACCATTTTCGTTTACCATAAACACTTCAACTGGTTTGTCAAAGTGTACTTTTTTAATCAAGTTTTCAGTTTCTCTTCCAGCAGTTCCATTTCCAATTGCGATGGCCTCAATTTTATAAGCATTTACTAAACTTCCAATTTTACTGACTGCGGCAGTAAATTTATTTTGTGGTGGATGCGGAAAGATTGTCTCATTGTGTTTTAAGTTGCCTTGTTTATCAATACAAACTACTTTGCAGCCTGTTTTAAAACCTGGATCTATCGCTAAAATATTTTTATCACCTAAAGGAGGAACCATCAACAATTGGCGAATGTTTTTTGCAAAAACTTTAATCGCTTCTTGATCGGCTTTTAACTTAATTTCTTTAAGTAATTCGTTTTCTATGGTGGGTTTTAGTAAACGCTGATAAGCCTCTTTAACAGCTTGTGCTACAATATCAGAAGCTTCACCATTTCCTTTTACAAAATATTGGTTCATCATCTCCAAAATTTTGTCTTTCTCTACTTTAATTCCTGAAGTTAAAAAACCTTCTTCAGTTCCTCTTAATATGGCTAAAACACGGTGAGAAGGTGCTTGAGTTGCTTTTTGAGAGAAGTCAAAATACAATTCATATTTTTCAGCTTCTCGTTCTTTTCCTTTTTTGAGTTTGGAGAACAATTCTCCGTCGTAGAAAAATGTTCTTCTAATTCTATCTCTGGTATTTTGGCGTTCGCTGATCCATTCAGCAATAATGTCTTTTGCACCTTCCAAAGCTTCTTCTTCGGTTTTAATGTTGCCTTTTATAAAACGATTTATAACATTACCTAAATGTTGCTGTTCTTGTTTGATGATGATGCCAGCCAAACCTTCTAGTCCATTTTGACGAGCAACTTCTGCTTTGGTTTGGCGTTTAGGCTTGTAGGGTAGGTAAATGTCTTCCAATACTTTTTCGTCCCAACAATCGTCAATTTTTGCTTTGAGTTCTGATGTTAATTTTCCTTGCTCATCAATCACCGAACAAATGTGTGTTTTCCTTTTTTCGAGCTCTTTAAACTTAGCGAGTTGCTTCTGAACTTCAAACACATTAATGTCTTCCATTCCGCCCGTCATGTCTTTACGGTAACGTGCAATAAAAGGAACAGTAGCCCCACCTTCTAATAAAGTAATTACTGCTTTTACATCTTTTTCAGTAATATTGATGTTTTTAGAAATGAGTGATGATAACATATAAACTTATTTCCTTGTATACTCATGTACAAATTTGCAAAGCTGTTTCACGTTTTCAACTGGTGTTCCCGGTAAAATACCGTGTCCTAAATTAAAAATGTGTCCTGGTTTTCCTTTTACAGAATCTAATATTTTTTTGGTTTTACGTTCAATAATACTCCAATCGGCAAATAGGGCAGTGGGGTCTAAATTGCCTTGTACTGCAACTTCGTAATTTAGGTCTTTCCAAGTTTTTGCTAAATCAGTTTTCCAATCAATAGCAATTACATCGGGGTTAGCTTTTCGTAAGCTTGGTATTAAATGTGCAGAGTTTACTCCCATAGAAATTAAAGGAACATTTGGATATTTACTTTTCACAATTTGAATCATTTTTTCTACGTGTGGGTAAACA
Source organism: Vicingus serpentipes (assembly GCF_007993035.1). Taxonomy (NCBI): domain Bacteria; kingdom Pseudomonadati; phylum Bacteroidota; class Flavobacteriia; order Flavobacteriales; family Vicingaceae; genus Vicingus; species Vicingus serpentipes. Next base: position 683,142 of record NZ_VOOS01000001.1, on the reverse strand, counting down.
TATTCGTTATAATCGTCAATGTCTAACGCACCTACCCAACTATCAAAAATTTGTACAGCCATTGCTCCACTCTCAATCTGAAAGTTTAAGTAATTAGCCATTACAGTTCCTAATTTATCCATTAACAAATGCCAAGCTTTTGTTTCGTTGTACATAAAAGCTTTCATGGTTTCGTAGTTCTTTGATGGACCACCTTCAATCATATAACTAGCCAGGGTAAAAGGTGCGCCAACAAAACCAATACAAGGAACATTTAACTCTCCTTTTAAGATGGTTAATGCTTTACCTGTGTACCACATTTCAGTTGCTGGATCAACTACTTTTAGTTTCTCTACATCAGCAACTGTTCTAACTGGATTATGAATTAATGGCCCATATCCTTTTTTATATTCAAAACTAATTCCCATTGGCCCTAACGGAATTAAAATATCAGAAAATATAATTGCAGAATCTAATTCAAATTGATTGATAGGTAGTAAAGTAACTTCTGCACTTACTTCGGGAATAGTACTAATTTCAATAATACTGTATTTTTCCTTAATCTTCATGTACTCTTTTTGGTAACGCCCTGCTTGTCTTGCTAACCAAAGTGGAGTGTAAGGAGTTTCTTCTCTTCTACAAGCTTTTAAAAAATTGTCGTTGAATTCTGCCATCTTAATATTATATTATTTAGCCAATTTCATGGCTGCATTAATTGCATTAATTATTTTATTCATATCCTCATCACTCAAAACCGAACATAAAAACCAAGCTTCAAACTGACTTGGTGGAATGTAAACACCATTTTCAATTAATCCCCAAAAGAATTTCGTAAATCTTGCTGTATCACATTCTTGAGCTTCTGTAAAGTTGGTAATTTTTTTAGCTGAGAAAAATGGATTTATCATCGACCCAAAACGATTCACGGTTAATTCAATTCCATTTTCAGTTGCTGCTGCTAATAAGGCTTTTTCTATAATTTCTGCTTGAGCGTTAAACTTATCGTATGGGTTTTGTGCTTTCAATTCTTCTAAGGTAGAGATTCCTGCAGCCATAGCAACTGGGTTTCCAGATAATGTTCCTGCTTGATACATTGCACCCAATGGAGAAACCATTTGCATAATTTCTTCTCTGGCTCCGTAAGCTCCAACAGGAAAACCGCCACCAACAACTTTACCTAAGCAAGTAATGTCAGCTTCAATACCTAATAATTCTTGTGCTCCTCCAAATTTCGAACGGAAACCAGTCATTACTTCATCCACCACCAATAAAATTCCTGCTGCAGAAGTAATCTTTCTTAATTCTTTAATAAAAGAATCGGAAGGAAGAACAACTCCCATATTTCCTGCAATCGGTTCAATAAATACAGCTGCAATATCATCGCATTCGGCAATGTGTTTTTTTACAGAATCAATGTTATTGTACTCAGCAATTAAGGTGTTTTGAACTGCTTCTTTTGGAACTCCAGCACTTCCGGGAATACTTAAAGTTGCTAAACCAGAGCCAGCAGCTACTAATAAAGCATCAGAATGTCCATGGTAACAACCAGCAAATTTTACAATGTGGTTTTTGCCAGTATAAGCTCTTGCTAAACGTATTGCACTTAAAATAGCTTCGGTACCTGAGTTTACAAATCTTACTTTGTCCATTCCAGGAAAAGCATTACAAACTATTTCAGCTAATTTAATTTCATTTTCGGTGCTAGCACCAAAAGTAAAACCAGTACAAACTTGTTTTTGCACAGCTTCAATTACTTTGTCGTTTCCATGTCCAATAATCATAGGACCATAAGAAAGCACTAAATCTATATATTCGTTGCCGTCAACATCATAAATTTTACTTCTGTGCGCTTTTCCCATAAATAATGGGTTTCCGCCAACAGAGTTAAATGCTCTAACAGGAGAGTTTACAGCTCCAACTAAATGTTTTTGACCTGCTTTATATAATTCTTTCGATTTTGTATTATTCATTGTTATTCAAAATTTTTGCTGCCTCTTTGGCAAAATAGGTAATAATAATATCAGCTCCTGCTCTCTTAATAGAAAGTAGCGTTTCCATCATCATTTTTTGTTCATCAATCCATCCGTTTTTACCTGCGGCTTTAATCATGGAATATTCTCCACTTACATTGTAAGCAGCAATTGGTAAGTCGAAATTGTTTTTTAAATCCCTTATGATGTCAAGGTAGGATAAAGCAGGCTTTACCATTAAAATTTCAGCTCCCTCGTCAACATCAGCTTGTGCTTCTTTCATTGCTTCATTTCTATTAGCAGAATCCATTTGATAAGTTCTTCTATCTCCAAAACTTGGAGCTGAATCGGCAGCATCTCTAAAAGGACCGTAATAAGCAGAAGCATATTTTACAGAGTAGCCCATAATCGGAATGTGTTGAAATCCATTCTTATCCAACTCATCTCTAATTTCTCTTACAGCAAAATCCATCATTCCAGATGGAGCAACAATATCTACACCAGCTTTAGCTTGAGCCAAAACTTGTTTTCTTAAATTCACTAAAGTCAAATCGTTGTCTACATCATGGTTGCACAATACACCACAATGACCATGGTCGGTATATTCGCAAAAACAGACATCAGCAATTACTTGTAAAGTGGGGTAATTTGATTTGATGTATCGAATAGCTTTTTGTATAATTCCCTCATCATTCCAACTTTCACTTCCTTCAGCATCTTTCTTCAAAGGAATACCAAAAAGGATAACAGATTTAATTCCCAAAGCGACAACTTCATCCAATTCTTCATTAATTCTATCTAACGAAAAGCGAAAAATACCCGGCATTGAAACAATTTCTTTTTTAATTCCTTCGGCTTCCTCAATAAATAAAGGGTAAATAAAGTCTGTTACTTTTAAGTGAGTTTCTCGAACTTGTGCTCTAATTTCTTCTGTTTTTCGGTTGTCTCTTAATCGTTCTGCCATGTAATAAAATTGAGGAACAAATATAAGGTTGTTAGTTGAAGTGAAAAGTGTTATTTGTCATATTTATTACACAATAAGGAGTAATTTTATTGCATGGAATCAAAAGGTAAAATGATAATTGCAGGTGGAAGTGGTTTTTTTGGAAATCATTTAGTGGAGTATTTTAAAAGCAACTATCAAGTTATTGTTTTAACTAGAGGGAAGTCATATGCTGAAGGTTCGGTTAAATTTGAGCATTGGGATGCTGAAACAAAAGGTGATTGGGTTAACGCTTTAAATGGTGCTGAGGTTTTAATTAATCTCACCGGAAAATCTATTAATTGTCGGTTTACTGCAGAGAACAAAAAAACTTTATTGTCTTCAAGAATTAACTCAACAAATGTTTTGGCAGAAGCAATTGAATCGCTTGAAAACCCTCCAAAAATTTGGTTTAACGCTAGTGCAGGAGCAATGTATAAAGTAAAAAGCGAACCTAATACTGAAGAGGAGAAAGAATACAATGATGGATTTTTATCGGAAATGGCATTAGCTTGGGAAAAGGCTTTTTTTGCAAAAGATTTGCCTCATACAAAAAGGGTTGCAATCCGTATTTCGTTAATTTTAGGAGATGATGGGGGAGTATTTCCTGTTTGGAAAAAAATTACCAGCTTATTAATGGGCGGGAAAGCCGGTAATGGAAAACAAAAAATTGCTTGGATGCATGTTGATGATGCCCTAAGGGCTGTTGATTTTATTATTAAAAATAATTTGGAAGGTGTCTTTAATTTTTCGACCAATCAACCAGTCTCGAATAAAGAATTGATGCGAACATTAAGGTTTCAAATGAATATACCGTTTGGGTTACCTGCTCCTGAATTTGGTATTAAATTAGGTAGTATATTTTTACAAACAGAGCCTTCTTTATTGTTAGATAGTGTAAATTTTATTCCTGAAAAATTAAACGAAAATGGTTTTCATTTTAAATATGATCAACTAAGTTTAGCGATAAATAATTTAATTAAAAATGGATGATTATGCTGTCATATTATTTGATGGCGATTGCAATTTTTGCAGCTTTTGGGTAAAATATGTGATTGAACGAGATAAAAAGGATTTATTTCGATTTTCGTCGTTACAATCAGAAAAGGGGAAAGAGTTGTTGAATCAATATAATTTAACTTCAGACTTAGGTTCAGTAGTTTTAATTAAAAACGATTCTGTTAACACAAAATCTACTGCAGCATTATTTATTTTAAAAGAAATAGGAGGTTTTTATAAAATGGGAGTTCTATTTTTTGTTGTCCCAAAATTTATACGAGATGGTATTTATGATATTATAGCCGATAATCGAAAAAAGTTTTTGAAAAGTGAATCTTGCATAATTCCTTCTGAACAAATTAAAAAAAAGTTTATTTAAACTTAATTTAGCAGCGTGTACGCAATAATCGATATAGAAACTTCGGGAGGAAACCATAAAAATGGTAAAATTACTGAGGTAGCCATCTATAAACATGATGGAAAAAAGATTGTTGAAGAGTATACAACACTTATTAATCCTCAAACTAAAATTGATTGGTACGTTAAGAAATTAACGGGAATTACTGATGAAATGGTTGCAAAAGCACCTAAGTTTCATGAGGTTGCTAAGCAAATTTTAGATATTACTCGTGGTTGCATTTTTATTGCTCATAACGTTGAGTTTGATTATGGTTTTATTCGAGAAGAATATAAGAATCTGGGGTATAAGTTTGAACGCAAACAGTTATGCACAGTTAAGTTGAGTAGAAAATTATTGCCAGGAAAAAAATCATATAGTTTAGGTAAGCTTTGCAAAGAAATAGGAATTGAATTGGAAGATAGGCATAGAGCTTCTGGCGATGCTTTAGCAACTGTTAAGCTTTTTGAATTGTTGTTGGAAGCTGATAGCGGTAAGAAGTTAATTCCTCGTCCAGTAATAGATCCAAACCAGACCAGTTTGTTTTAGTTGTTTTTCATCACCATTCTTGCTGTATTTCTACTTTTTTGTTCAACAATTATTGTTTTATTGTTGGTTACTCTATCAATAGTTTGTTGGTCGTAATGGCGTATGGTTACCAACTCTAAATTTTCATTAAACAATACTTTATATTCACCTTTTAATTCTTCAATTAAGTTTGGAATTTTCATTTTGTCGTTGTCAGTTACAATAGAAAAACTAATAGCAGAATTTTGCATCAGGTTAATTTTAACATTGTGTTTAGCAAATAAGCCAAAAATATGACTTAAATGATCTTCCATAATAAAAGAGTAATCTTTTGCTCCAATAGAAATTAACATCTGATTCATTTTAAAAATAAACGAAGGTATTTGAGCATCTTTTGCAGTATTTTGGTTAATTATGCTTCCTTCTTCTTTGGGGTTAACAAACGATTTTACATACAAAGGAATTTTTTTGTTTTGTAATGGTTTTATCGTTTTAGGATGTATTACAGTTGCTCCATAATAAGCTAATTCAACTGCTTCGTGGTACGAAATATTTGAAAGTTTTTGAGTGTTGTCAAACCATTTAGGGTCGGCATTTAGCATGCCAGGTACATCTTTCCAAATGGTTACGCTATCTGCATTCATACAATATGCTAAAATACCTGCACTAAAATCAGAACCTTCTCTACCCAATGTAGTTGTAAACAACTCAGAGCTTGAGCCAATAAATCCTTGGGTGATAATTATTGTATTTTCATTTGGATTAAATAAAGGAGCTAATGTTTTTGTTGTACAACTTTCGGTAAGTTCCCAATCTATTCTTGCGTCTCGATGGGTGTTATCGGTTTGTATTAAATCTCGTGCATCTATCCATTTTGTGTTTATGTTAACGGAGTTTAAATAAGCGCTTACAATTTTGGTTGATAACAATTCCCCAACAGAAACAATTTGATCGTAAACATAATTGAAATCACGAGTGGGAGCATCTTCAATTTCCCATTCAATTTCCACAAAAGTATTATGTATATCTTCAAAAATTTTAAGGGATTTATCTGCAAAAAGTTCGTTCATTATTTCAAAATGAAAGTCTTTTGATTCGTTTAATAAATCAAAGCATTTTCCATCTTGAGCCATGTATGATTCTACAACCTTTTCAAGTGCATTTGTAGTTTTTCCCATAGCTGAAATTACAATAATTAAGTTTTCGCTATAAAGCTGAATTACTTTTGCCACATTTTTTACTGATTCAGCATTTTTTACAGATGCACCACCAAATTTAAATACTTTCATTTTAGAATCTCAATTTACCGTTAATCCATTCTCCATCTAACTCAGCATTAAATTTTTTGTAAAAATTAATTGCAGGTTCATTCCAGTCAAGCACTTGCCAAGTCATTAATTTTGCATTCATTTCTTTAGCAGCTTTTATTGTTTCTTCAAACAATACTTTCCCAATTTTTTGACCTCGATGTTCTTCTTTTACTACAATATCTTCTAGATAAAGACATCTTCCTTTCCAAGTTGAATAACGAATATAATAGAACGACATTCCTAAAATACCATTATCATTCTCAGCTAAAATTATCCAATAAAGAGGGGTTTCACCAAAACCATCTTTTTCAAGTTCTTCTAAAGTTATTGTAACCTCATGACCAGCTTTTTCATAAACAGCCAATTCGGTTACTAATGCTAGCACTTCTGGCAAATCTTCTTGAGTAGCTTTTCGTATTGTAAAATCCATAAAACAAATGTAACCCATTTGTTTTTTTTAATCCGATTTTAAAAGCCAAAAATAAATTACTCTTTCGGTAATATTTACTTATTTTGCATTATGGAAACGTTAACCAAATCTCAAACAATGTCGCAAGTAAAAACCTTAAACGAATTTATTTTAGATAAGCAACATGATTTTCCTTTTGCATCGGGTGAATTAAGTAGATTATTAAGTGATATAGGAGTGGCTTCTAAAATTATTAATCAAGAGATTAATAAGGCTGGTTTGGTAAATATTTTAGGCGCTGCAGGTAATGAAAATATTCAAGGGGAAGAGCAACAGTTGCTAGATGTTTTTGCAGACAATAAATTTATAAACGCTTTTCGTTCTGGAGGAGAAGTTTGTGGGATCGCATCTGAAGAAAATGATGATTTTTTACCTTTTGAGAATGAATCTTCCAGAAATGGAAAATACGTTGTTACTTTCGATCCTTTAGATGGGTCGTCAAATATTGATGTAAATGTTTCGGTGGGCACTATTTTTTCAATCTACAGAAGAATTTCTACAGAAGGACCTGCTCAATTAGAAGATTTTTTGCAAAAAGGGACTGAACAAGTTGCTGCAGGATATGTAATATACGGTTCGTCAACAATGTTGGTTTATACTACAGGCAAAGGTGTTAATGGTTTTACTTTAGACCCTGGCATTGGTGAGTATTGTTTGTCACATCCGAATATGAAAGCTCCAGAAGATGGAAGATTGTACTCTTTTAATGAAGGGAATTACAATACATTTTCTACTGGACTTCAAAAATATTGTGATTGGGTAAAAGAAGAAGATGCTTCAACAGGAAGACCATATTCATGTCGTTATATTGCCTCAATGGTTGCAGATATTCATCGTAACTTAATTAAAGGAGGAGTATTTTGTTATCCTGCTACAGCAGGCTCACCAAATGGTAAATTAAGATTATTGTACGAATGTAATCCAATGGCATTTATTGTTGAACAAGCTGGAGGGATTGCTACTACTGGACATGAAAGAATTATGGAAATTCAACCAACTGAATTGCATCAACGAGTTCCTGCTTTAATGGGTTCTAAAAATATGGTTGGCAAGGTTTTAGAGATGATAAATCAATATGACTAAGTTTAAAAAAGCATTTCTTTCATTATTATTAATTGTTCCATTTATTTCTTTTTCTCAAGAAGTAATACAAGAGATTGTATCTATAGATACCGTAGATATTATTTATAAGGTAATTCAAAAAGAAACAGTAGGCGATTATTTTCAATTAAAAAGTTATGTGTTTGCTGATGACACTTCTAAAATTGCTATCGAAAAAAACTTTTCTAATGAAGTTCAAAATGGATTAACTAGAGTTTATTATCCATCTGGTAAATTACGAGTAAAAGCACTTTATGGAAATAATAAACTTCAAGGAGAATTTATTAATTATGATGAGGACGGTACAATTTTAATAAAAGGAGTTTATAATTATGGAATTAAACATGGCTATTGGGCTTATAAAGAAGCTGGTGTTTTTGGAAGATATGTAAAAGGAAAAAAACATAGAAATTGGAAAAAGAAAGATAAAAATGGTGTAAAGCATAAAGCTTGGTATTGGCGAGGCGAATTTAAGAGAGGGGCTGAAATATTTAACGATGATTATATTTATTATTCAGATACAGCATATGTCGCTATAGCTGATTCAAATCAAAACAACCCTTCAACTGTTATTATTAATGTTGATCAAAAATATATAAATACAGTAAAATATTTAGCGGGTAATTATTACTTAAGAAAAGTGAGTAAAGACTTTTTTAGACAGACTAAAAAAGAGCGTAAAACTTTTGTTGATGAGAATGTAAATTATGAAAAAGATGTATTGAAATTTAAAGTTTCAGAAACAATTAGCCCAATTGATATTTCTTATTTTATAGAACAAAAAAAACTTTTAAAACCAACTTTAGATTCATTAATTAAAGCAAATGGGGTTGCAATTAATGAGTCATTAAAATCTTGTGAAAAACAGGTTGAAAATGATTTAGAAAAACTATCAACAAACAAAGATGCTAATCTAATGTTGGTTTTCTCAAAAATAACTGACCGTTTAATTGTGCTTGAATTTATAGAAAATACAAAGCCAGAAATTTCGATGAAAGTATTAGTGTTGTTAGATGAAAACAATGAAGTTTTAGAAGTTGAATATGAACAAAGAGAATGGTAAGCTCTTTTTATTAATTTCCTATTTTTACAAATAATCAGAATCTAATTACAACTTGCTACTAAGTATTAAAATAGTAACAGAATATCCTATTTGGTTAATTGCTTTTTGTCTTTTAGCTGGTGTTGGTTATGCTTTCTTTTTATATCGTAACGATAGTCGTTTTGAAAATGTAAAGCTTTGGCTAAAACGAACGATGTTTATTTTTCGAGCTTTAGTGGTAAGCATTCTTTGCTTTTTGTTGCTTTCACCTTTAATTAAAACCATTTTTAATACAGTTGAAAAACCAATAATTGTAATTGCGCAAGATAATACTTCATCAATTTTAATGAATAAAGATTCCGTTTTTTATAAAACAGAATACCTAACTAAAATTGACAATTTAAAACAAAAATTATCATCAACTTATGATGTTAAAATGTATGGATTCGATGAGCAGTTTGATGAAAAAGATGTAATTAATTTTACAGGAAAAATTACCAACTTGTCTAATGTATTTGATGAACTTGAAAACAGATTTTACAATCAGAATATCGGAGCTGTAATTCTAGCAACTGACGGTATTTTTAATGAAGGTTCCAATCCTGTTTATACTTCTCAATCAAATGGTGTGCCTATTTATGCAATTGCCTTAGGAGATACAACTCCTCAAAAAGATATTATTTTAAAAGATGTTGTATTAAATAAACTTACTTTTTTAGGAAATCAATTTCCAATGGAAATTAATGGATTAGTTCAGGAGGGAGAAGGATTTAAAACTAAGTTAGAAATTACAAATAGAGGCAAAATTGTTTTTGAAAAAGAATATCAAATTAATTCTTCCAATTTTTCAATTAATGAAAACATTCTTGTTGAGGCTAAAGAAGTTGGTGTTCAGAATTATAAGGTAAAATTATCTACTATAGAAAATGAGGTTAGTATTGCTAATAATTTACAGGATGTTTACATTGAAGTTCTAGATGGTCGTCAGGAAATTTTGATTTTAGCAAATGCACCACATCCCGATTTAAAAGCTTTAAAATTGAGTATAGAAAGTAATGAGAATTACAAAGTAAAAACTCAAATGTTAAACGACTTTAACGGAAATACAGAAGCTTTTAGTTTGGTAATCCTTCATCAACTATCGGGTTATGAAGAAGCAGTTCAAAAGTTAAATCAATCCAAAACATCTGTATGGTATATTTTAGATGCAAAAACAACTGTAAATCAATTTAACAAGTTAAAAACTGGTTTAGAAATTTTAAATTCAAATGGACAAACCAATCAAGTTTTAGCTAATGTAAATGAGCAATTTCCATTATTTTCATTAGCTGAAAAAACGATTAAATATATTAACAATACTTCGCCTTTATTAACTGTTTTTGGAACCTACAAAATTCAAGAAAATGGCTACAATTTGTTCCATCAAAAAATTGGTTCAGTAATTACTGAAAGTCCATTAATGACCTTCTTTCAAAATGGAAATAAAAAAGTTGCAATTCTAGCAGGTGAGGGGCTATGGAAATGGAGAATTCAAGAGTTTAACAAAACAAAAAAACATGAAGCAATTGATGAATTGATTAATAAAACAGTTCAATTTTTATCAGTAAAAGAAGATAAGAGCAAATTTAGGTTAATTGTAAAAAATAGATTTTTAGAAAACGAAGAAGTGTTGTTTAATGCAGAATTGTATAACGATAGCTATGAATTATCCAATGAGCCAGAAATTGAATTACTAGTTACAAACGAAGGTGAAGATGAGTTTAAGTTTAACTTTAATAAAACCTCAAATGCATATTTTTTAAACGCTGGTATTTTTAATCCAGGAGCTTATCAATATGTTGCTACCGTAGTGTTGGGCGATAAAAAATATGTAGAAAAGGGAGAGTTTCAAGTAGCTCAAATACAATTAGAAATGAATAACACTATAGCTAATCATCAGTTGCTAGCTAATTTAGTTAAGAAGCATGATGGAGGGTTGTTTTATCCTTCTAATATTGAGGGTGTAAATGATGCTATTCAAAAAAATAATAACATTGCTTCAATAATTTTTGAAGAAAAAGATTTAAAAGAGCTAATTAATTTAAAATGGATTTTTGGATTAATTCTATTGCTATTAAGTGCTGAGTGGTTTTTGAGAAAAAGAAATGGAGCTTATTAAAATGATTACACCCGAAATTATATTCAATACATTAATTGCAATTTTAGTTTTAAGTTTTTTCTTTAATCAATGGATAAACTGGCTTGATACAACTAATGAACCAATAAAATTACCACAAGAAATTGCTGATATTTATGATGAAGAAAAATATTTAAAATCGAAAAAGTATGACAAGGTAAAAACAAAGTTTAGCTTTATATCTTCAGCTTTTAGTTTATTGCTAATGCTAGGTATGTTATTTTTTGATGGCTTTGCTTTTACTGATGAATTATCAAGGTCAATTACAAATCATCCGGTTTTATTATCGTTAGTTTTTTTTGCTATTTTAATGGTTGTTTCAGATATTGTGAGCTTGCCGTTTTCATTGTATAGTATTTTTGTAATTGAAGAAAAATTTGGGTTTAACAAAACCACCATTAAAACATTTATTTTAGATAAAATTAAAGGAGCATTAGTTGCAACTATACTTGGTGGAGTTGTACTTTATCTTTTTGTTTGGTTTTACAGCTTTACTGGGCATTTGTTTTGGTTATGGAGTTGGTTTCTTTTTGTGGTTATTATGTTGTTAATGACGATGTTCTATGCTTCCATTTTTGTGCCGTTATTTAATAAGTTAACACCTTTGCCAGAAGGTGAATTAAGAACAGAAATTGAACAATATTGCGATAAAGTAGGTTTTAAATTAGATAATCTATTTGTAATGGATGGATCGAAAAGAAGTACCAAAGCAAATGCTTTTTTTAGTGGGCTAGGAGCAAAAAAACGGATTGTCCTTTATGATACGTTGGTCGATAATTATTCAAAAGAAGAAATTACAGCTGTATTAGCTCATGAAGTTGGACATTATAAAAAGAAACATACCTTAACAACTTTGTTCTTATCAGCTTTTCAAGTTGGGATTATGTTGTATTTATTGTCGTTAGTTATAAATTCTTCTCAAATTTCGTTAGCACTTGGAATTGATACTCCTAGTTTTCATATAGGGTTTTTAGTTTTTTCAATATTATATACTCCTTTGTCAATGCTAACAGGAATATTGATGAATGTAGTTTCTCGTAAAAATGAGTATGAAGCAGATAATTTTGCTAAAACAACTTACAATCATTTACCCTTAATTTCGTCGTTAAAGAAATTGTCTGGAGACAGTTTAAGTAATTTAACTCCGCACCAAATTAATGTTTTTATAAATTATTCGCACCCCACATTATTACAAAGAATTAGAAGCCTAAATAAATAATAAGATTATGGTTTTGATTTTTTATTATTATGTTTACTTTTATCTCTATAAATTAATTAAGCCATGAGAAAATCATTGTACAGTAAGGTTTTAACTATTGTTTTTTTACTAAGCTTAATCCCTTTGGCTTCAAGTATGCAGTCTTGTTCGAAAAAGCCGGGGTATAACTCACCTAGAAATGGAGGTGCGAAAGTAAAATCTTCAGGGAGTATTGGTAATAGAAAACATAAGAATAGCCACGTTTGGGGTAGATAATCTATAATTTACCTCCACAAAACTTACAAAATTCAGAATCGTCATCATGTCCTTCTCTAGAGCAGTTAGGGCAAGCCTGTGTTGATATTGTGCTAGTATTGCTTTTAGCATATTCAGCACCAACAATTCCTGTTGGTACAGCAATTATAGCATAACCAATAATCATAATAATAGAGGCAAGTGTTTGACCTAAAACTGTTTGTGGAGCAATGTCTCCATAACCTACAGTTGTTAAGGTTACAATTGTCCAATAAATACTTCTAGGAATGCTAGTAAAACCAGCCTCAGGAGTTTCTATTAAGTACATAAGTGTGCCTAGTACAATAACTAAACTCATTACTGCAAAAAGGAATACTATAATTTTATTTTTACTAGCAATAAGTGCCTGATTCAAAGTTTGAGCAGCGCTAACATATCTGGCTAATTTTAGAATTCTAAAAATTCTTAAAAGCCTAATGCTTCTAATAACAGATAGAGAGTGTGTACCTGAAATAAATAAACCTAAAAATGTGGGTAGAATTGATAATAAATCAATGATACCATAAAAGCTAAAAATATATTTTAAGGGTTTTTTTACAGCAATAATTCTTGCAATATATTCTAATGTAAAAAGGAAAGTAAACGACCATTCAATAATTTTTATTTCGCTATTGTATGCTTCACTAATTGAAACAACACTTTCGAGCATTACTACGACTATACTAATTAATATTGCCCATAACAAGATTACATCAAATAGTTTTCCTGCTTTGGTGTCTGCCTCAAAAATTATGGTATGTAGTTTTTCTCTCAATTTAGGTGTTGTTCTATTTTACAAAGTAAGCAAAAAAATAAAGGTTGGTATTAAATACCAACCTTTATCATTTCTTAATGTAGTAGGTTTATTATTTTACAATAAAACGATTTACTATTTTTTCATTACCAACAGTAAATTCAATAAAGTAAATACCTGATGTAAATGAAGAAGTATTAAACGATTCGTTATAAGTTCCAGAAGAAAGATTTCCGAATGACTTATTCTTTAAAACTTTTCCTGTAATATCTAATAAGTTTACACTTACTAAATTGCTATTTTTTAATTCAAATCTTAAATTTAAAATATCCGTTGTAGGGTTAGGATAACTTTCTAATCTGTCAATTTTAATGTTTTCATTAATGCCAACAGGGAAAGTCATGTCTATATGGTCAATTAATAATTGACTTCCTGGAATTTCACCAGATCCTGCTGCAATTAAAAATGTATCTGGAGCCATTGGAAAGCTAAGTAGTGAGCTAAGCATAGTATAGTTTGCTTGAGCACCAACTAAAGCACCAGCTTGAGCGATAACACTACCTCCATTTTTAAATTGAATATTTACCCAACCAGAATCATTTGCTACCGGAGCATATTTATAATATACATTTACAGCTGTAGGTTGAGATGTGTAAGGTACTCCACCAAACATACCAAATTCATTAAAAGATCCATTAGTTGCTAACCCACTCATTGTATCACCCCACTGAGAGTTTATAGTGTTTAATTCTAATGCATATGTTCCAGAGTAAGCATCAGTAGATTTTTCTGCTGGCATTGGAGTTTGACCAACAGCATATTCATTTGAAGTAAACCATCCATCTGGATTATCCCAAGTAACAGTAGTCCAGTTTTCAAAACTTTGATTGTAAACATCTTGTAATTGACCTGTAGAATTTTTAAGTTTTACATTATCAATCATCATCCATGTTCCTGGGATACCATTAAATTCATTTAATGGATCACCTGTTGCAAAAGCTAACAAAATTGAATCAGCCATAATTGCATTCACCTCATAAGCAAATCTTTTCCATGAACTTTGTGTGCCAGTTACATAATATGTCCCTCCTCCTGTTAACCCAAAACCAGTTTGAGAAGCAGCTAATAAAAGAGCACATGAATCACCAGGCATTACATCGTATTTCCAATACCCAATTATACTATCAACACCTCCAATTGTTACAGGTTGTCCTGGAGCTAGAGCGTCGGGGTCACCACTTAAGATGTAGCCAAAAACAGTGTCACCTGATGGGATAGTTACAGTTTCTAATCTTACAGAGTATGTTCCGTCAACAGCATCTGTACTTTGTTGAATAGCTAAATTACCAAGAGCACCTAATTCATTGGCAGGTGTTTCGTATTGGTCTAGTACTAATACACTGCCTTGAGTCCAATTTTCAAAACCTTCATATTGAGCAAAGCCACAATATCCGGTTAATAATAATGTTAAAGAAAGTAATGTTTTTTTCATAATTGTGTAGTTTAAAGTTCATTACAATTTTAAGCCTTTACAAAATGAAAAACAATGATTTATATCAGAGAAATGAGTTTCGTCGAATAAAAATAATGTTTGGTCGTAAAAAATGAGCTAAATGATATCTATACTTCCAACTCCTTCTCTTATAACTTCTGGTTCATCATGCGTACAATCGATAACGGTAGAAGCATCATTTTTACCAAAACCGCCATCAATAACTATATCTACAAGCTTTTCGTATTTTTCGTAAATTAGTTCAGGATTGGTAATGTATTCTAATATTTCATCGTCATCATGCACCGAAGTAGAAATTAAAGGATTACCTAATTCTTTTACTAGAGCTCTTGCTATATTGTTGTCTGGTATTCTTATTCCAATTGTTTTTTTGTTGGATTTAAAGAGCTTAGGCACGCTAGTGTTGGCATTTAAAATAAAAGTGTAAGGGCCAGGTAATGCTCTTTTCATTAATTTGTAAGTAGCATTACTAAATTGAACTGTAAAATCTGAAATATGGCTTAAATCGAAACAGATTAATGAGAAGTTAGCTTTTTCTACTTTTATCCCTTTTAATTGAGCCATACGTTCTACAGCTTTACGATTGTTTAAATCGCATGCCATACTGTAGACCGTATCGGTAGGATAAATAATTATTCCACCTTTTTTCAACGTTTTTACAACTTGAGCTATTTTACGCTCATCAGGATTATCGGGGTAGATGCTAATTAACATTTTAATTTATTTATTTGCTTTTGCATGGTCTGCTAAAAACTGAGCTAAACCACTATCAGTTAATGGATGTTTTAATAAGCCTTCAATTGCACTAAGTGGTCCAGTCATAACATCTGCAGCAAAATGAGCACATTGCATAATGTGCATAGTGTGTCTTACCGAAGCTGCTAATATTTGAGTTTCGAAACCGTAGTTGTCAAAAATTAAACGAATCTCAGCAATTAGGTTCATTCCGTTGGTAGAAATATCGTCTAATCTACCAATAAACGGAGAAACATAAGTAGCTCCTGCTTTTGCTGCTAATAATGCTTGTCCAGCAGAAAAGATTAATGTACAATTGGTTCTAATTCCTTTTGATGAAAAATATTTTATTGCCTTAATACCTTCTTTTGTAATAGGTACTTTTACTACAATTTGAGGGTGTAAAGCAGCTAAGTTTTCACCTTCTTTTACCATTCCTTCAAAATCTGTAGCAATCACTTCTGCACTTACATCGCCATCTACAATGTCGCAAATTGCTTTGTAGTGAGCCATCACATTATCATAACCACTAATGCCTTCTTTAGCCATTAATGATGGGTTGGTAGTTACACCGTCTAAAACTCCTAAATCTTGAGCTTCTTTAATTTGGTCGATGTTTGCAGTGTCAATAAAAAATTTCATTTCTAGTCAGTTTAATTTTAAACAAATGTAGAAATGCTTTTAAGTTTGTTCAAATAAAGATTTAAAGAGATATTAACACTTTTTGCTACTCTGCCGGTATGTAATAAAGTGTAGTTTTTATAAGGTCTTCCGATTGATAAGTAATCACTAAACTGTTAGACTCAAGGGTAATTACTTTTATCCAATTAATTTTAAAAACAGAAGCAGCTCCTTTTGATAGGTATATTTTACCACCCTTTTCACTCCAAGTACCTTCAATTGCTTCGCTACTTAGTGTTCCTGTGTATTTGTTGTCGGCGGTAAAAGTTATCCAATCGTTTTTTTGATTTTCTGCTAAAGCGAACTTATCTCCAAATTCCTCCAATTCGTGTAAGCTCCATTTTTTGGAGATGTTTTTTGATGCTGATTGAGCAAAAGAGCAAACAGTAACAACAATTAAAAAAAGTAAAGTGGTAAATTTTTTCATGATTAAAATTTTTACCACAAGATACTAAAAAAGGAGAATATAGGGAGTAAAAAAATGGGCAAGCTACTTACATCGCACCGCTCAACCGCCTATCCTTGCTCTGTTCCCAGCCTGGGGAAGTTCAGCAGGAGCTGGTCGTATAAGACTTGCCCGGCACAAAAGTAGAAATATCTTTGGAAATACAGAATGAAAACCAACAAAAATTATTCTTTTATTACCTTTGCTCACTTACAGCATAAAAACATGGAGAAATATAGTACTACTTTAAAATACGGTTTGTACGGAGCAGCATTAAGTTTTGTAGTACTTGTTTTATTGCTGGTTTCGGGCAATAGCCCGTGGAGTAGCGCAAGTTGGATGGGTGCATGGATACCCGGAGTTACTGCTTATTTTGTTTTAAAATTAAACAAAGAAGAAAACCCTGATGCAGTGAATTCTTTTTATCAAGTGTTTAAACAAAGTATGCAAGTTATTTTTTTTCAAGCTTTATTTTTTACAATTATGGCTGTACTGTTTTCTACTTTTTTAAATACAGGGGCATTAGAAATGTATAAAGCAGAAATGTTGGCTAACGAAGAAAGTGTTAAATTAATTCTTGGAGAAGAAGGTGTAGAAATGCTAAACAAAGAATTAAATAATGCCACATTTTTTACCTTATCATTTTCAGATTTCATTAATAAACTTATTGGAGGTACAATTGTTTCATTAATTTTAGCTGGTATTTTCAAAAAAAACAAACCTATCTTTGAAAACGAATGAGTGCAGAATTAGAAATATCTATTGTAATACCATTATTTAACGAAGAAGAATCGCTTAAAGAATTAAGCGATTGGATTGGTAAAGTAATGCACGAGAACAAGTTTTCTTACGAAGTTATTTTTGTAGATGACGGAAGTACCGATTCTTCTTGGACTGTGGTTGAAGAATTGTCAGCCCAAAACCCAGCTATAAAAGGCATTAAGTTCAGACGTAATTATGGTAAATCAGCAGGGTTAAATGTTGGTTTCGAAGCTGCACAAGGTAATGTAGTTTTTACGATGGATGCCGATTTGCAAGATAGCCCAGAAGAATTACCGGAAATGTATAAAATGATTGTTGAAGAAGGGTATGATTTAGTTTCTGGTTGGAAAAAGAAAAGATACGATCCGCTTTCAAAAACAATACCTACCAAATTATTTAACTGGGCAACTCGTAAAATGTCGGGTATAAATAATTTACACGATTTTAATTGTGGGTTAAAAGCTTACAAAAAAGAGGTGATAAAAACCATAGAAGTTTATGGTGAAATGCACCGTTACATTCCTTTATTGGCTAAATGGGCAGGCTTTGCTAAAATAACAGAAAAAGCAGTTGCCCATCAAGAACGTAAGTATGGTGTTACTAAATTTGGGTTAGAACGTTTTATTAATGGATTCTTAGATTTATTGTCGATTACCTTTATTGCTAAATTTGGTAAACGACCAATGCACTTATTTGGTACATTAGGAACCTTAATGTTTATAATTGGATTTTTTAGTGCCGCCTATATTGGGGTGATGAAAATATATGATTTAAATCAAGGCAATAAAACCATTTTGGTTACCGATAACCCTTACTTTTTTATTGCTCTTACTTCTATGATTTTAGGCTCGTTGTTGTTTGTAGCAGGATTTTTAGGGGAGTTAATTTCTAGAAATTCGCCAACTAGAAACCTATATCACATCGAAAAAGAAATTTAATCAAAATGAAAGTTGTTATTGTTGGTCCTGCATATCCTTATAGAGGCGGAATAGCACTTTTTAATGAACGATTAGCAAAGGCATTTCAAGAGAATAATGATGAGGTTGAAATAATAACCTTTACCTTACAATACCCCGGGTTTTTATTTCCTGGTAAAACTCAGTATTCTGATGCACATCCACCAAAAGAATTAAAAATAACAAGATTAATAAATGCTGTAAATCCATTTAGTTGGATAAAAACAGCAAAAGCAATAAAAAAAGAAAAACCTGATTTAGTATTGTTTGCTTACTGGTTGCCTTTTATGGCTCCAAGTTTTGGTACAATAGCTAAGCTTGTTGCTAAAAATAAGCATACAAAAATAGCAGCGTTAGTTCATAATATTATTCCTCACGAAAAGCGTGCAGGAGATATGATGTTATCTAAATACTTTATTAAGCATGTAAATGGGTTTATTACACTTTCTAAAAGTGTTTATGATGATTTAACTAGTTTGACAAGCAAACCAAAAGTATTAACGCCACATCCATTATACGATAATTTTGGAGCTGCTATTTCTAAAACTGAAGCGATAAATAAATTAGGTTTAGACCAATCTTATAGCTACCTATTATTTTTTGGAATTATAAGAAAATACAAAGGTTTAGATATACTTTTAGAAGCGATGGCTAATGAGGAAATTAAATCAAAAAAAGTAAAAGTAATTGTTGCTGGAGAGTTTTATGAAGATAGTACCGCTTACTTAGATTTAATTAAAAAGCATCAACTGGAAAATAGTGTTGTTTTGGTTAATCAATTTATACCAGATGGGGAAGTAGTAAATTACTTTTGTGCTGCTGATATGGTTGTTCAACCCTATAAACATGCAACGCAAAGTGGAGTTACACAAATTGCTTACCATTTTAATAAACCAATGTTGGTTACCAATGTTGGCGGATTATCAGAAATGGTGCCTGATCAAAAAGTTGGCTATGTTACTGAGTGTAATTCAATTTCAGTTTCAAATTCCATTTTAGATTTTTATAATAAGAAAAGAGAAGAAGAATTTATTTCAGGAGTAATTGATGAGAAACAGAAATATACTTGGGATAAAATGACTTTAGCTATTTCTCAATTAGTCCAACAACTTTAATCAAAATAAGTTTCAATTTCGTTCGTTTTTTTATGTTGTTTGAGTTGGAACAATAATTGTTATTTAACGCAAGTATTTTCCTAATTTTGTAAACGATATGAGATATTTAATAGTTGTATTTTCAATACTAATTTCTTTAGCTAACTATGGCCAAGAGGTTAATAAAACTGATGCTTCGGGTAAAAAACAAGGGGATTGGAAAAAGTATCATGAAAATGGAGTGTTACGCTACAAAGGACAATTTAAAAACGATAAGCCTGTAGGTACATTTGTGTATTATGATAATGCTGGAAATTTAACTTTTATAATGGAGTATGATGGAGATATAGCGAGAACCGAAGCTTATTTTGAGAATAAAAAATTGAAAGCAAAAGGGAATTATAAAAATCAAAAAAAGGACAGTATCTGGAATTATTTTAGTGAGGCAGGATTTAGGTTGTCGGAAGAGCTTTATGTAAATGGAAGAAAAGAAGGAGATTGGAAAGTGTTTTATAAAAATGGAAAAGTTGCCGAAATTAAAAGTCATGCAAACGATTTTGAAAATGGTGATTGGATACAGTATCATGAAAATGGAAAAGAACGACTAAAAGCAACTTTTGAAAATGGAAGTTTAGAAGGTAAAATTTATTTTTATGATGAATCTGGTAAAAAAACGACAGAAGGAAATTATAAGCATGATGTGAGGCATGGTGCATGGATGATATTTGATGTGCATGGAAAAGTTATAAGAAAAGATATTTATTATAATGGGCAAAGAGAAGGCGGTAATGATGATATGATGTTGCCAGAAGATGAAGAAAGAATACAGCAAGATTTTTTAGAGTTTGATGATGTAATGCCTCAACGATAATTAAAAAAAAGGTAAAAAGTGAGTAAAAAAGGGAAAGTACTAGTGGCAATGAGTGGTGGAATTGACAGTTCTGTAGCAGCAATGTTATTGCATGAACAAGGGTATGAAGTAATCGGAATTACCATGAAAACATGGGATTACGCTACTGCTGGTGGAGCAAGAAAAACAACAGGATGTTGTAGTTTAGATGATATTAATGATGCTAGGGCTTTAGCAGTTGATATGGGTTTTCATCATATTATTTTAGATATAAGAGAAGAGTTTGGAGATGCCATAATTGACAATTTTGTTGGAGAATATTTAGCTGGAAGAACACCAAACCCATGTGTGTTATGTAACACGCACATAAAATGGGATGCTTTATTAAAAAGAGCTGATCAGTTAGGTTGTGAGTTTATTGCAACGGGTCATTATGCACAAACACGAAAAGAAAATGGTAGACATATCATTTTTAAAGGAAAAGACGAGAACAAAGATCAGTCTTATGTTTTGTGGGGATTGAGTCAAGAAAGTTTAGCAAGAACAATGTTCCCGCTAGGAGGTTTTGATAAGCCTGCTATTCGTCAAATGGCATTGGATAGAGGTTATAAAGAATTGGCAAAAAAAGGTGAAAGTTTTGAAATCTGTTTTGTGCCAGATAATGATTATAGAGGCTTTTTAAAGCGAAAAGTTGAAGGTTTAGAAGAACGAGTTGATGGTGGTAATTTTGTTGATACAAAAGGAAATATTTTAGGAAAGCATAAAGGTTATCCATTTTATACTATTGGACAGCGTAAAGGGTTAGAATTAGCTTTTGGCGATCCTCGTTACGTAATTAAAATTGATGCTGAAAAAAACGAAGTAGTTCTAGGAGTAAAAGAAGAGTTGAATAAAAAAGAAGTTTTTGTTCGTAATCCTAATATTATGAAATATGAAATTCTTGAAGGTGAAATTGAAGCAACTTCAAAAATTAGATATAAGGATAAAGGTTCAAATAGTATTGTTACTGCATTACCTGACGGAAGAATAAAAATTGAGTTCTTAGCAGATGTTCAAGGAGTTGCTCCTGGCCAATCAGCTGTTTTTTACGAAGGCAATGATTTAATTGGTGGTGGGTTTATTGATAATAATTAATTTTCGTGATGATGGGCTTGCCCCATAATCTCTTTAGTTTAGTTTTTTATGTAACTTTAATCTATTGAAAACTACAGTTTACATATTGCTAACATTTTCTATTATTTTTTTTTCATGTAAAAAAGATAGCGAAGTTGTGCCTGCAACTAGAGGTTATAGTTATGCAGGACTAACTGTAGGTAAATATGTAATTTATGATGTAGATTCTATTTTCTATGACGATTTTGATAACTCTACAAATCAGTATTATTTTCAAATAAAGGAGTTGATACAATCAAAATACATAGATGCTGAAGGTGAAGAGGCCTATCGTATAGAGCGATACAAAAAGGACACAGCAGTTTCTCCAAACTTTGAATTGCAAGTGGTTTGGAACAGTAAAATTACACCTTCTACTTATCAAAAAGTAGAAGATAATGAGCGCTTTGTTAAATTAATTTTTCCTGTAAAGCAAGGTAAAACTTGGAATGGAAACTCATTAAATAATAGAGAAGTATGGGAGTATGAATATCTTTCAGTCCATTTGCCTGAACAAATAGGTGGCATTGCCCTAGATTCAGTTGCAACTGTTACGCAATTCGATGATGGCGATGAAATATTAATTCAGCGACAATTTTACCAAGAGAAATTTGCTGCAAAAATTGGCTTAGTTTACAAAAAAGTAATTGATGTGAAAAAAGCGTTTAACAACCAAACTGGATTTTACGAAAATAGTTTAGGAGTTGATGTTACTTATACTTTAAATAGTTACGGCTTAAACTAAGCCATCTTCACTTTATTTTTATTTACAATTCCAATTACGGTTCCTTTAAGCGTTCTTCCAATAAAAGGACTGTTTTTAGATTTAGATACAATTTGATTTTTTTCTAAAACAAATTCAGTAGATGGACTGAATAAAGTAAGATTTGCTATTTCCCCTTCTTTTAGTTGAGGTTGACTTAGTTTTAATATTGCTCTTGGTTTACTTGTAATAGATTCTATAATTTCAGTTAAATCTACTTTGTCAGTTAAAGCTGTGTTCATTACAGCAAAAGAAGTTTGAAGGTTAATCATCCCGAAAGCAGTATTGTCAAACTCACATTGTTTGTTTTCAATGTCTTCTGGATTATGGTCAGAACAAACGGCATCAATAGTTCCTTCTTTTAACCCTTTAATGAGAGCTTTATTATCGTCTTTTGTTCTTAAAGGTGGTTTAACTTTTAAGTTCGAATCGAAAGTTTCCAATTCTGTTTCATTTAACAAGAGGTGGTAAGAGTTAACATCAGCAGTAACTTTTAACCCTTTTGCTTTTGCTTCTTTTATGAGTTGTACTGACTTTTTTGTAGTAATGTTTGTTAAATGTATTGGTGCATTACAATACTCTGCCAAGTATAAGCTTCTCGTTACTGTTAACTCTTCGGCAAGTGCAGGAGCTCCTTTTAAACCTAGTTTAGTACTTATTACTCCTTCGTTTATTTGTCCATTATTAAACAAGTTTTTATCGTTTGGAAAATCCATAATTAATCCTCCAAAACTTTGGCTGTAAAGCAAAGCTCTATTCAATAAGCTAGGGTTTGAAATGGCATGTTTATTATCAGTAAACGCAATTGCGCCAGCTAAATGCATGTCATACATTTCGGCAATTTCTTTTCCCTCACAGTTATGAGATAAAGCTCCAGTTGGGTAAACTGTTACAATATTGTCTTTTGTTTTGTTGATAATGTATTCTATTCCTGATTTTGAATCCACAACAGGGAGAGTATCAGGCATTGTTATTACTTCGGTAAAACCTCCTTTAGCGGCAGCGTTTAACCCCGAGATTAAGTCTTCTTTATATTCGTATCCTGGATCACAAAAGTTAGCTCTCATATCTATCCAGCCAGCAGAAACATGTAAATCTTTGTGCGAAATTTCTTTGTAATTATTGGCATTTTTTATACAAGAAGCAATTTTTTGGATAACTCCTTTTTCAATTAAAATGTCAATCTTTTTACCATTTAATGGAGAGTTAGCATTTACAACTGTTGCCGATTTAATTAAAATATTCATCTATTTAAAAAGTTTTATAAGCACAATCTCAGCACCCAAAAATAATAAAGCTAAGATAATACACAATTTCCAATATTTTTTTCCTGATTTTATTTCGCTAATAGCAGAGTTAAGGCTGTTAATTTTAGAACTCAATAAGCTTGCATTTATTGACGATTTATTAATTTGTTCTTCAATTTCATCAGAAGTATTACAAGTTAAATCAGATTCTTTTCGGTTGTAATTAAAGGCTAAACCTAACTCATTATTTTTACTAGCAAGTATGTAGTTTCCAGCGTTAACAATATTTTGTCCAACAAAAATTGTAGTGTGGTAATTTGTTGATTGGGACTTAGGAATAATATCGAAATTTTCTGCTTTAATATGATAAATGCTTTCGTTATCAATTTTATCAAGAACTAAACTAGCATTATCTCCAATAGTATAAAAAAGAGGGTGATTAGGTTGACTTAATAAACCAATGTTGTATAATGTTGGAACAAATAAAGCATGGTTAGTGAAATTGCTAAATTCGTTATTAGCACTAATAGCACTTAAGTAAACAGTGCCTTTATCTACTTTGTATTCGTTTAATAAATCGTTGCCATTCTTTAAAGATAAAATAGTGTTTTTGTAAGAAGTATTATTAGCAGATAAAGCATAATGATGATAAACAGAAGGTAGGTTAATGTTGCTTTCAGGTTTCCCTTCAAATACGTTTTGATAAACAATATGTTTGTAGGCAATTTCTTTTATTTGGGTTGATGTTGTATCAATTGAGAGGTAGTAATTAATGTTTAATAAACTTAAAAATTCACGGTAACTATTAAAGTCAATTTGGTTAGAGGGCATAATTACTAAGTCGCCACCATTTGTTACAAATTTGTTGATAGAAGCAGATAGACCTGATGAAATATCGTTTAAATTATTAAGTATAACTAGATCACTTTTTTTAATTAATGAGTAATCAAGTTGATTAACATTGTGGCTATTAAAATTGAAAACACTATCCGTTTCATAAACCGATTTTATTTTATTTGATGAGTTTTCGTTTGTAATTTCAAGAACGTTTATTGATTTTGAGATTTGGTAAGAAAAGAAAAAATTATCATCACTTGTAACTGGATTATCTCTCAATTCAATTTTGCCATTTTGTATGCCGTTTGTTTTGTTTTGGTAGTTTAATTCTAATACGGTTTTCTCATTAGCTTTAACTGAAAAGCTAGCAGGAGAAACCAATTGATTATTAATAAAAAGCTTAATAGGAATGTTTTCTAGATCATTGTTTGAATTGTTTTTAATCAACACGCTCAATTTTTCTTGCTGAAAAAGTACATGTGAAGGAGAGCTAAACCAACAACTATCTATATAAATATTGCTTAATTGATTCCCTTTTACAGGAACAAAAAAGAGTTGAGTAATGCTGTCGTTTTTTATGTTATTAATATCGCTTGTTGTTTGCTGAAAATCTGATAAAACATAGATTGCTTTGTTATTATTTTCTTGGTCTGAAATAGCATCTTTTAATCTTGTAACCCCAGCAGATAATAATTTTGTTTCAGGAGTAATTTGAATTTCTTCAAGTTTGTCTATCGCATCCTCAGCATTTAACAAGCGTTGGCTTCCGACACTAAAGCTATTTTCGCATATTACAAAGTGGTCGGTTTTTTTGTAAGAATTTACAATTTCAACAGCTTTTAATTTGGCTTCGTTTAGCAGGGAGCCATTTTCACCACTACTTTCCATGCTAAATGAATTATCTACATAAATTCCAACAACATTATTGTTGTTAGCTTCTGATGAATTAGAAGGAATAAAAGGTTGTGAAAAGGCAAAAACCAAAAAGGCAATTGCTAAAATTCTACTAAGCAGAATTAATAAATGCTTTAGCTTAGATTTAGATTGAGTTTCTTGTTTTACTTCCTTTAAAAAGCTAATGTTAGAGAAGTAAACTTTTTTAAACTTTCTGAAATTAAATAAATGAATAATAATAGGAATCGCGATAGCGATTAATGCATATAGGAACTCTGGAGAGGCAAATTTCATTAAAGCCCAAAGGTATGAAAATTTATCTCAAAGGAATGATGCTGAAATCTTATTTTAATGATTTAGTTAAACAAATCAATTCTTGATGTAAGGTTGCATTGTTTCATCGATGTCTTTTCTCATCTCCATTAAGCTTATGGCGTATTTTTCAAGGGCAATATCTTCTTTAGAAATGGGTATCCATTTGGGAACTTTTACAGGATTATTATTTTCATCAACTGCAACAAAAACGATAATGCAATGAGTTGTTTTTACTCTTTTATCAGATTTTGTAGATTTTGCATAAACATCAACAGCAATATGCATGCTTGAATTTCCAGTGTATATTATTTTGGCTTCGAGTTCAACTAATTCCCCAATTTTAATTGGAGCTAAAAAACGGATTCCTCCAACATAAACAGTAATAGCATATTCTCCACTCCATGAACTTGCGCAAGCATAAGCTACTTGATCTATCCATTTCATCGCAGCTCCACCATGTACTTTTCCTCCAAAATTTACGTCAGTAGGTTCGGCTAGGAAACAAAATTTCAGTTGTCTTTTAGGCATTTTTAGTCTTTTTAAATCAAAATAAAGCTACGAAAAGAAATGTTGTAAATTTACGGAGTTGTCAAAATGAATAAAGTAAATCTCATATCATTAATTCTGTTTGCTAGTTTTTCTTCTAGTTGTTTTGCTCAATCGTTTAATGTGAGGAGTATATTTAATTCAGGAGCAACTGGTGGAATTGAGTTTTTATCACCTTCTTCGATAAATGATTCAACAAGTTTTAGTTTAAAAAAGTATAAAGTACAGTTTGTAAAGGTGCTTCGGACTAAAGAAGTTGATTTGGAAAAATTTGACATGGAAAATAATAACGCAAAAGCCAATCAGCTTTTCTTGATATCTAAATTTAGTATAGCTAAACCTAACTTATCAAACGATAATACTTTTGAGAATATATATAATGGGGAATTAGAATTGACTTATATTACTGCAAGCAGAAAAAGAGGTGTGTGGTTACATTCTGCTAATATTTCTGCAACAGAAAGTGAGAAATCATTTAAGTATAGTTTCACACCAAATTTTAGAGCGTATTCAGTTTATGCTCATGCTAAAAATTTAAAATTTGTTCCTTTTTTTGGGCCAGGTGTAGCTATTAATCAAGGAAAGTTTTTTGCATTACCAGTATTTGGGTTTTGGAAAAGATTAAGCCCACAACTAACAGCAGAAATTATTGTTCCTATACATGCTAAAATAAAATATAATTTAGCAAATAAAGTAGAGCTTGAACTGGCAACTTCTTATAGTCGAATACATGCTGTTTACAGAGAAGGTTCGCTATTTAAAGGAGATGATAATACAATTAATTTAAGGCAATTAAAAAACCATTTAGGAATAAATACCCGCCTAAGCGAGTTTTATAAATTTAAAGTTGAAATAGGCTATGCTTATTTTCAGGAATTAAATGCCTTATCAACTGATTTTGTTAGGAAAATAAGCCCGTCACCATATTTTAATATTTCGTTTAATTACAATTTTAGAAACTCAATTTTATATAAATTTTTTAACGAAGGGGATAAGTTGGGAAATAATAAAAAGACAGCTAAAAAAGGATGATTAATTAAATTAGATGATGTGTTAAATTGTAAATTTACCGTTAAACATAATGAGTAAAATATTAATTATAGCAATTTTAGTGTGTTTTGGAAAAGTAACTTTTTCACAATCATTACAACTCGATTTTTTATTTAGTTCAGGATTAACTTATAGTTCAGAATTTCATGGAGCATCTAAGGTAAATGATTCTGTTGATTTTAATTTTAATAAACATCAGCTTCAATATGTTCTTCCATTAAAAACCAAAATTAATTTAGACCTAAAAAAGCTAGATTTTAAAAAGATGAATTTGAGTTCATCTCAGCTTTTTTTAACTTCTCGAATAGGATTTAATCAATCTAGTTTTTCAGGTAAATCATCAAATAATATTTATAGAGCTTCGATTGGAATTACTGGTTTAAACGCTGGAATTCGACAAGGAATATGGATTTATTCAGCTAATCTTTATGTTAATGAAAGTGACAAAACTTACAATGGAAATTTGGTTCCAAATTTTAGAGGTTATGGAGCAAGAGTTAAAGTAAAGAGCTTTGATTTTATTTATTTTTATGGGTTAGGTTTACTGGTTAATCAAGGTAAATTTTACCCAGTTCCTATTTTAGGATTTCAGAAAAAAGTGGCTAAGAATTTAAAAGCCAGAATTGTTTTTCCGCTAGAAGCAAAATTAAACTACAAAGTAAATCCTAAACTAAATGTTGATTTAGGGGCTAATTTTGATGGCGTAAATACTATTTACCGACAAGGTTCTGTTTTGAGAGGAAATGATGCCACTATAAATTATAGGCAAATAAAACCCTATTTAGCATTGAATTCAAAAATTGCTAAGCAATTTAAACTAAAACTAGAAGGAGGTTTGTCTGTTGCTCAACAATACACTGTTATTCAAAAGGATTATTCACAAAGTTTAGGGACATCATATTATGTTGCTTTTTCTTTAAATTATCAATTTGGAAAATCTTTATTTGGACAATTTGTAAATCCACAATAATTCAAAGCAATTCCCTTTTTATTTTCAGGTTCCATTTATTAACTTTAACCACTTTTAAGAAATTAATTTATGAATAAGATATTAGTTGCCAATAGAGGTGAAATTGCATTAAGAGTTATGCGCTCTGCTAAAGAAATGGGAATAAAAACAGTTGCCATTTTTTCTGAGGCAGACAGAAAAGCTCCTTTTGTTAAATATGCTGATGAGGCAGTATGTGTTGGACCTCCACCTTCAAGTGAGTCGTACTTACAAGTTGATAAAATAATACAAATCTGTAAAGATTTAAATGTAGATGGAATTCATCCTGGATATGGATTTTTATCAGAAAATGCTAATGCAACTCGTAAAATTACAGAAGCAGGTATTACATTTATTGGGCCATCTCCAGAAGCAATGGAGTTGATGGGAGATAAATTAAAAGCAAAAGATACTGTAAAAAGTTATAATATTCCAATGGTACCCGGTACCGATAAGGCAATAGAAGATATTGCTGCTGCAAAAACAATAGCAGAGGGAATAGGTTTTCCGATTTTAATTAAAGCTGCTGCTGGTGGTGGTGGTAAAGGGATGAGAGTGGTTGAAAGCGCTGATGAATTTGAGGAGCAAATGGATAGAGCAGTGAGTGAAGCAGTTTCTTCTTTTGGAAATGGAGCTGTATTTATTGAGAAATATGTTGGTTCTCCTCGTCATATTGAAATACAAGTTTTAGCAGACACTCACGGTAATGTGGTTTATTTATTTGAACGCGAATGTTCAATTCAACGTCGTCATCAAAAAGTAATTGAAGAAGCTCCTTCTTCTGTGTTAACTCCAGAGATTAGAGAAGCAATGGGTAAATGTGCTGTTGATGTTGCTCGTTCTTGTAATTATTATGGGGCAGGAACCGTTGAGTTTTTATTAGAAAATAATAAAGATTTTTATTTTTTGGAAATGAATACTCGTCTTCAGGTAGAGCATCCAGTTTCTGAGTTAATTTCAGGAGTTGATTTAGTGAAAGAACAAATAAAGGTTGCTCGAGGAGAGAAACTATCCTTTACTCAAGAAGATTTAAAAATTAATGGACATTCATTAGAAGTTAGGGTTTATGCAGAAGATCCAACCAATAATTTTTTACCAGATATTGGTCGTTTAAACACGTATAAAAAACCTGAGGGAATGGGAGTTAGAGTTGATGATGGTTTTGAAGAAGGAATGGATATTCCAATTTATTATGATCCAATGATTTCGAAATTAATTACTCATGGTAAGGATAGACAAGAAGCAATTGATAGAATGTTAAGAGCAATTGAAGATTACAAAATAAGTGGTGTAGAAACTACTTTGCCATTTTGTAAGTTTGCTATTCAACATGAAGCTTTTGTAAGTGGAAATTTTGATACACATTTTGTAAATAAATATTTTACTCCAGAAGTTTTAAATATCCATAACAAGGAAGTAGAAGAAGTTGCAGCATTGTTTGCCGCTAAACTTTTTACAGATAATAACTCTAAACAAACAATTACAAATTCTTCTAATAAAGTAACTTCTAATTGGAAAAAAAATAGAATGTAAGATGAGTAATATAGATTTTAAAATAGAAAGTGGAGTAGGAGTTATTACACTTAATCGACCAGATAAATTTAACAGCTTTGTTCGTCAAATGGCATTTGATTTACAAAAAGCCTTAGATGATTGTGAGTTGAACAAAGAGGTAAGAGCGATTTATATTACTGGTGTTGGAAAAGCTTTTTGTGCTGGGCAAGATTTAGCGGAGGCTATAGACCCTAGTCAGACTGAATTAACTAAAATAGTTGAAGAGCATTACAACCCAATAATAGAGCGTTTAAGAAACATTGAGAAACCAATTGTTTGTGGTGTAAATGGAGTTGCTGCTGGAGCTGGTGCTAATATTGCTTTAGCTTGCGATATAACTGTTGCTGGTAAATCGGTTGCTTTTATTCAAGCTTTTAGTAAAATAGGATTAATACCCGATAGTGGAGGAACTTTTTACTTACCTCGATTAATTGGAATGCAAAAATCGGCAGCTTTAATGTTTTTAGGTGATAAAGTAATGGCTGAAGAAGCTGAAAAAATGGGGATGATTTATAAAGTAGTTGAGGATGAAGCTTTGCAAGAAGAAGGAATGAAATTAGCTCGAAAATTGGCTCAAATGCCAACCAAAGGAATAGGGTTAACAAAACGTTTGTTAAATGAATCATACAATAACACGTTAACTCAGCAATTAGCTTTAGAAAACGAACTGCAAAATATAGCAGGTAAAAGCTATGATTATAATGAAGGTGTAAATGCATTTTTAGAAAAAAGAGCACCAATTTTTAAAGGAGAGTAATGATTAAAAATGTATTTGATATAAAAGATAGTAAAGATTTTATTGAAAGAATTAATAATCTATCAAAAGATTCACAACCAAAATGGGGTTCAATGTCTGTTGGACAAATGTTAGCACATTGTAATGTGACTTATGAAATGGTTTATGAAGATAAACATCCTAGAGCAACAGGATTTAAAAAGTTTATTTTAAAATTATTGATAAAACCATTAGTGGTTTCTGAAAAACCATACAAAAATAATAGTAGAACTGCTCCTCAGTTTTTAATAACAACCGAAAAAGATTTTGAAATTGAGAAAAATAGATTAATAAGTTATATTGAGAAAACTCAAAAATTAGGTGGAGCTTCTTTTGAAGGAAAAGATTCAAATTCTTTTGGAGAATTAACACAATTAGAATGGAATAATATGTTTTCAAAACATTTAAATCATCATTTAAATCAGTTTGGAGTATAAAAATATGAAAAAACAAATAGTAGGAGTATTAGGCGCAGGTTCGATGGGAGCTGGAATTGCTCAAATAGCAGCAGTTGAAACGCATCAAGTTTTATTAGTAGATCTAAATGCTGATGCGTTAGAAAATGCAAAAACAAGTTTAACGAAAGTATTAAGCCGTCTTGAAGAAAAAGGACGTATATCTTCTGCTGATGAAGTGATAAATAGAATTACATTTTCTCAAAAAATTACTGATTTTAGCCATTGTGATATTGTAATAGAAGCAATTATTGAAAATATAGAAGTTAAACAAAAAGTATTTACAAGTCTAGAAGGAATAGTAAGTGCTAATTGTATCTTGGCAAGTAATACATCTTCTTTGTCTATAGCAGCCATAGCTTCAGCTTGTTCAATGCCTGAACGAGTAATTGGAATTCATTTTTTCAACCCAGCGCCATTGATGCCTTTGGTAGAAATTATTCCTGCAGTACAAACTTCAGAAGAAACTAAAAATACTGCTCGTGAATTAATTGACGGATGGAAAAAAGTAACTGTATTGACGAAAGATACTCCTGGTTTTATTGTAAATAGAGTTGCTCGACCATTTTATGGAGAAGCGTTACGAATTTACGAAGAAGGATTGGCAGACTTTGCAACAATCGATTGGGCAATGACTGAATTAGGTGGTTTTAAAATGGGCCCATTTACTTTAATGGATTACATTGGTAATGATGTTAATTATACGGTTACGGAAACTGTTTTTGCAGCATTCTACTACGACCCCAGGTATAAGCCTTCATTTACACAAAAACGTCATTCTGAGGCAGGCTGGTTTGGGCGAAAATCTGGTAGAGGATACTATAATTACGCAGAAGGAGTTGAACAACCGGCACCAAAAAAAGATACAGTTTTAGGAAATCAAATATTTGATAGAATATTAATGATGTTGATTAATGAAGCAATAGATGCTTTATTCTTAAATATTGCAACCAAAGAAGATATTGATTTGGCAATGACCAAAGGTGTAAATTATCCGAAAGGTTTATTAGCATGGGCTGATGAAATTGGTTTAGATAAGGTGTTAAGTCAATTAGAAAATATGTTTAAAGAATACGGAGAAGATAGATATAGACCAAGCCCATTGTTAAGAAGAATGGTAAGAGACGGGAAGACTTTTTATTAAGCTTTAATTCGAAATAATTATTTTTTTGTATTGAGTGTTTATTTTATCTTCAATTGCAAGATAATAAATACCTGCTGGTAAATTTTTTACATCAATTAATTTGATGTTAGAAGTAATTGTTTCAGAAATTACGATTTCTCCAATAGCATTAATTAATTTAACAGTGGTAGGAAATTGATTATTCTCAGCTTTTATAGTTAGGATATCTTTTGCGGGATTAGGATAGATACTAAAATTATTTTCATTAAGCTCTTCAATTCCCGTAGTTTCGTAAGCCTCTGCAAAGTATAAAGATGCTCCTATTGTGCCTTTAGCAATTTCAAAAACATAAGGAATATCCATGTTTCCTAAACTATCTCCTAAGGTATGCGCATAAGGAGAATAATGATCTTCAAATAAGCCTGTTATTACATAATCTTTAGCCTGAAAAGGCATGTAATCTGATGCGTAAGCATAAGAAATAGTAGTAAACAAATTAGAATATAATTCAACACAAGTAGCAAGAGTATCAGTATATGCCCAAGAAGCATCGTTTGCAGCAGTCGGATTTGCTTGGTCTCGTTCGCAAACAATGGTATTATTTACCATACCATTAACACCTCCAACTTCATCAATGTTAAATAATAGTTTAATGTCCATTCCGTTAGGGAAGGCAATATTATTAACGTAATGAGTGCTTCCAACAAGACCAACCTCCTCCATGCTAAAATGAATGAATTTTACAGAAAATTTAGTGTCTACATTTTTCATTAATCGAGCAGTTTCTAAAATTATTGAGGTGCCACTTCCGTTGTCGTTGGTTCCTGTACCGGTTTTGGTGTCATAATGACCATCTAAAACAAAATATGTGTTGGGATAATGTGTTCCAGTCTTGGTTATAATAAGATTATAAACTTCGTTTCCATTGTAGGTAAAAGTGTCAATAATAATATCTGTATAACCATAACTTTGGTAGTGACTGATTAACCAATCTAGGGTGTTGTTTAATGCAGCAGTACCAGGTTCTTTAATCCCTAAATTTTCAAAATCAATTAAGTGCTGCTCAATAGAATCGTAAGAACAATTAGTTACAATTCCGCCATAAAAGGTGTTGTAACTTTGAGCGTTTGTTTTAATAATCGAAATACAAAAAACAGTTAGAATGATTAAGTAACTCTTCATAATGGTAATCAATGAGTACATTAAAGTTAACCATATTTCTTTGCATATTTAGGGTTGCTAAAGAATTACTTTTGTTAAAGTTTTTTATATTTAACATTAATAGTTAAGATTTTAAAACCTTATCTATATCAAAAAGCTTTTTTAGTACCTTTGTTACCCTTTCAAAAATAAGATATGGCTGAAATTATTGAAAAAAAAGTGGGAAGAGATACTATGGTAACAAAAGATATTGCTTTAGAAGGATATAGATTAATGAGTACAGCGAAGTCATTAACTGAGTTGTATGAAGCTAATAAATCAGTTTGTTCTAAATATGTTCATGCAACATCAAGAGGTCATGAAGCCATACAAATTGCTTGTGGCTTACAATTAAAACCGCAAGATTTTGTATTTCCTTACTATAGAGATGATAGTATTTTGTTGAGTATTGGAATGACTCCATTTCAATTAATGTTACAAGTTTTAGCCAAGCGTAACGATCCATTTTCTGGAGGGAGAACCTATTATTCTCATCCAAGTTTAAAAGATGACGATAAACCAAAAATTCCTCACCAAAGTTCTGCAACAGGTATGCAAGCTATACCAGCAACAGGTGTAGCAATGGGAATTCAGCATAAAGAGAAGTTAGGGTTAGCTGAAGATTACAATGGAGAAAACCCTGTAGTAGTTTGTAGTTTAGGAGATGCTTCTTGTACTGAAGGTGAAGTTTCTGAAGCTTTTCAAATGGCAGTTTTGAAAAAAATGCCAATCATATATTTAGTTCAAGATAATGAATGGGATATCTCAGCTAGCGCTGAAGAAACTAGAGCACAAGATATTACTCATTATGCTAAAGGATTTAAAGGGATGGGGGTTCGAACTATAGATGGGACGAATTTTCAAGAATCTTATGATACCTTTAATGAAGTTATAGCAATTGTTAGAAAAGAAAGAAGACCATTTATTATACACGCAAAAGTTCCTTTGTTAAATCACCATACATCTGGTGTTAGAATGGAATTTTACCGTCATGATAAAGAAGAACTAGCTGAGGCGTGGAGTAAAGATCCTTTTCCAAAATTAAAACAGGCATTAAAAGATCAATTTAAAGTTAAAGACTTTGAATTAATAGCCATAGAAAATAAGGCAAAAGAACAAGTAGCTAAAGATTATGAATTGGCTTTAGCAGAAGAAGATCCAAGATCAGAAGATTTGACCACACATATGTTCGCTCCAACACCTGTCACTCAGGAAAAGGGAGAAAGAACACCGGCTGGAAAAAATAAAACAGTAATGGTTGACTCGGCTTTATTTGCTATTAGAGAAATAATGGCAAAACATCCTGAAAGTTTATTGTATGGACAAGATGTAGGTGCAAGAATTGGAGGGGTGTTTAGAGAAGCGGCTACGCTTGCCCAGCAATTTGGTGATGATAGGGTTTTTAATACACCAATTCAAGAAGCATTTATTGTAGGTAGTACAGTTGGAATGTCGGCTGTGGGTTTAAAACCAATTGTTGAGGTTCAATTTGCAGATTACATTTGGCCTGGTTTAAATCAGTTGTTTACTGAAGTGGGAAGGTCGTATTATTTATCAAATGGAAAATGGCCAGTAAGCATGATTTTACGAGTTCCAATTGGAGCTTATGGCTCTGGTGGACCATACCATTCTTCAAGTGTTGAATCTATTGTTACAAACATTAGAGGGGTTAAAGTTGCTTACCCAAGTACAGGTGCTGATTTAAAAGGATTAATGAAAGCAGCTTATTATGATCCAAATCCAGTTGTTATGTTAGAGCATAAAGGATTATATTGGAGTAAAATAAAAGGAACAGAAGGAGCTATGACTGTTGAGCCAGATGAGGATTATATAATTCCATTTGGTAAGGCTAGAACAGTTCTAGAAGCACCAAAGCAAGATAATTCTGTGGCAATAATTACCTACGGAATGGGAGTTTATTGGAGTTTGGCAGCTGAGAAAAACTTTAAAGGACAAGTTGAAATTATTGATTTGCGGACACTGAATCCTTTAGATGAAGA
Organism: Vicingus serpentipes; assembly: GCF_007993035.1. Lineage (NCBI taxonomy): Bacteria > Pseudomonadati > Bacteroidota > Flavobacteriia > Flavobacteriales > Vicingaceae > Vicingus > Vicingus serpentipes. The sequence continues at coordinate 648,008 of NZ_VOOS01000001.1, read as the reverse complement.
AGCAATGTATGATGCAGCTAAAAAGCATAATAAAATTTTAATTGTTACTGAGGAATCTGTAGAATGTTCTTTCTCTCTTGGTCTTGTTGCTAGAATTCAAAAAAACTGTTTTGAATATTTAGATGCACCTGTAGAAATTATTGGTTCTGTTGATACACCTGCAATCCCACTTAATTCTACATTAGAAGCAACTCTTTTACCAAATGCAGATAAAGTAGGGGAAGCTTTGAAGAGTTTATTAAAATATTGACCTAGCTGATATTTATGAATTTTTACTAAAACTGTTTACAGGATTAATTAAAACTTGCTGCAGAAGTTTTTTCTTTTTTTCCAAAAGCATAGTTCAACATAATTTCATGTGAGCCTTTTGAGTAATCTCTTATATCAGTCATTGTAACATCGAATGAATATCCGAATTGAAATTTATCCATAAGCTCAATTTTAGAGAGTATTATAAAACTATCACCAGTTCTATATCCTATTCCTAAAGAGTACTTCTTTTTAAATTCAACAAGCATATTTAAATCTAATTGAGTAGGTGCTTTTTCTGAATGTTTTATTAAAGTGTTAGGTTGTAACACGAAATTTTCATTTAGAGTAAAGTTGTACCCTCCCATTAAATAATAATGGCGAACAGCTTGATTAGAATTTTTAATATCTACAGAAATTGATGAGTTTGGGTCAAAATTTAAAAAGTGAGGAATAGATATACCTGCAAAGTATTTTTCGTGCGAAGCATAGGCTCCAAAACCAAAATTTGGTAAATAACTAACAACGTCTTGTGCTAATAAATTATCCTCTGTATCCCATGCTTTATGAGATGTGTAATTAGCTTGAAAAACACTAAATCCAGCTCTAAGTCCCATAGACAATTTGATTTTTTTCATATCAATTATATATGAATATCCCCCCATAATATCAGTCTGAGTATTCACACCTATTTGGTCTCTTTGGATTAATAAACCCAATCCCATTTTGTCAGAAATAACAGGCCCGTCTATAGATAAAAATTGAGATTCTGGAGCACCTTCAAATTGAACCCATTGTTTACGATACATTAAGCTTGCATTATAATACCCTTTATTGGCAATTGCTCCTGGATTTAAAAATGTATGGTTAAACATGTATTGAGAAACCATTAAATCTTGCTGAGAAAAAGCTTCTTTTGAGCAAAAAATAATAGTGATTATTATAAATAGTTTTTTCATTGTATGATTTTTTTAAATTAAGTAATTACCTTAAAATTTCAACATAACCTGTTAAGGTAATATCTTGATTGTCTATTTTTAATATGATGAAATAATTACCTGCAGGTAAATCATTTCCTTTATTAGATTGCCCTTGCCATTTATTATCATAGTTAGTCATATTGTATACTTCATCTCCCCATCTATTAAAAATAATAATTGAATTTGAAGGAAAAGATTCAATTCCATGAACTACAAAATAATCATTATTGCCATCTCCGTTTGGAGTAATTACTGTAGGCATTTCTAATTCGAAAGGTTGAGTTAAAACGATTTCTGTATTGTATTTACAGCCATTATTATCCGTTAGAATTACAGAATACATCCCTGCAATTAAATTATTCAAATCTTCATTTGATGAACCATTAGACCACTCAAATTGATATGGTAATGTGCCTCCATAAACATCAAGGTTTATAGATCCATCTGCCATTTGATATAAGCTTATATTATGTCCGTTGGGATATAAATCACTGCTAATATCTGCCCATAATGAATCTGGTTGAGTTATGTATATGGTGTCATTTTTAAAACAATTATTAGAATCAGTGACTAATACTGAATAAGTTCCAGGAGTTAAGTCTTGAAGATCTTCATCTTGAGATAAATTATTCCAAGTATAAATATATGGAAGAACTCCTCCATTCACTGATAAATCAATGCTACCATTTGCAAAGTTGTAACAGGTTATATTTTCTTGTGTATGCGAAAGAATTAAAGGGGATTCTTCATCAACTGAATATGAAGTTGAAGCTATACAATCATTTAAATCAGTAACGGTAATGTTATAATTTCCTTGACCGATATTAGTTATATCTTCTGTTATTTCAGAATTACTCCAGTTGTATTGGTAAGGAGAAACACCTCCAGTTACTGTTAAGTCAATTGAACCATCTGTATATGCATTACATTTAACATGATCAATTATTGATGTTAATATAATTGAATCAGGTTGGTTTAAAGTGATTTCTGTAGAATCGCTACATCCATTGATATCAGTTATTATAACTTTATAATAGCCAGAAGAAAGGTTTGAAGGATCTTCAGTTACTGCTAAGTTATTCCATAAAAAGGCATATGGAGATGTACCTCCTAATACATTTAAATCTATACTACCATCAGAAGCACCAAAACAACTGATATCATAACCATTATAATTAGATGATACAGATATTGTTTCAGAAATAGAATCAGGTTGGCTAAGCGTGATATCAGCAGTATCAACACAGTTGTTAATGTCAGTAATATAAACTTGATAATTAGTAGCTCCTAAGTTAATAGCAATGGAATCTGATTGCCCATTTGACCACAAGTAAGAGTATGGACTTTGTCCACCATTTGCTTGAGCTAAAGCGATTCCGTTAGTATCTCCATTACAAGCTACATCATTACCATTATAGTCAGAAGTAATATTGGCATTGGCTAGTATTCTATCAGGAATTGAAATGTTAAAAGGAACTGAAAGACATCCTAATTGATCTTGAGCTACAAAAGAGTAAGAGTTATTAATAGGTAAGTTGCCGGTATAGTTTCCTGGTGTTTCAAAATTAAGCCCATTATCAAAAGAAACTTGATAAACGCCAGCATCACCACCAGAAACAAAAGCTTCAACAGCACTAAGTGTTTGAGCATCTGTATAGCATTTTTCAAAAGCAACGCTATCAATAGTTACTAATGGATTAATGGTAATAGGGTTTAAACCAGAAGATAAACAACCATTAGTATCTTTCACCATAATTTGATGAATGTTATCAATAGATAAAGAAGCACTATAATTTAAAAAAGGTAAATATGTGGTACCACTATCTGTAGATATTTGGTATGCAGATGTACCACCATTTGGGTAAAAATCAACCATAGTTGTTGTGCCACCAGGAATAGGACAGTTTACGAAAAAGCTATCAAGAATTACAATTGTCGGTTGGCTAAGCGTGATATCAGCAGTATCAACACAGTTGTTAATGTCAGTAATATAAACTTGATAATTAGTAGCTCCTAAGTTAATAGCAATGGAATCTGTTTGCCCATTTGACCACAAGTAAGAGTATGGACTTTGTCCACCATTTGCTTGAGCTAAAGCGATTCCGTTAGTATCTCCATTACAAGCTACATCATTACCATTATAGTCAGAAGTAATAATGGCATTGGCTAGTATTCTATCAGGAATTGAAATGTTAAAAGGAACTGAAAGACATCCTAATTGATCTTGAGCTACAAAAGAGTAAGAGTTATTAATAGGTAAGTTGCCGGTATAGTTTCCTGGTGTTTCAAAATTAAGCCCATTATCAAAAGAAACTTGATAAACGCCAGCATCACCACCAGAAACAAAAGCTTCAACAGCACTAAGTGTTTGAGCATCTGTATAGCATTTTTCAAAAGCAACGCTATCAATAGTTACTAATGGATTAATGGTAATAGGGTTTAAACCAGAAGATAAACAACCATTAGTATCTTTCACCATAATTTGATGAATGTTATCAATAGATAAAGAAGCACTATAATTTAAAAAAGGTAAATATGTGGTACCACTATCTGTAGATATTTGGTATGCAGATGTACCACCATTTGGGTAAAAATCAACCATAGTTGTTGTGCCACCAGGAATAGGACAGTTTACGAAAAAGCTATCAAGAATTACAATTGTCGGTTGGCTAAGCGTGATATCAGCAGTATCAACACAGTTGTTAATGTCAGTAATATAAACTTGATAATTAGTAGCTCCTAAGTTAATAGCAATGGAATCTGTTTGCCCATTTGACCACAAGTAAGAGTATGGACTTTGTCCACCATTTGCTTGAGCTAAAGCGATTCCGTTAGTATCTCCATTACAAGCTACATCATTACCATTATAGTCAGAAGTAATAATGGCATTGGCTAGTATTCTATCAGGAATTGAAATGTTAAAAGGAACAGAAAGACATCCTAATTGATCTTGAGCTACAAAAGAGTAAGAGTTATTAATAGGTAAGTTGCCGGTATAGTTTCCTGGTGTTTCAAAATTAAGCCCATTATCAAAAGAAACTTGATAAACGCCAGCATCACCACCAGAAATAAAAGCTTCAACAGCACTAAGTGTTTGAGCATCTGTATAGCATTTTTCAAAAGCAACGCTATCAATAGTTACTAATGGATTAATGGTAATAGGGTTTAAACCAGAAGATAAACAACCATTAGTATCTTTCACCATAATTTGATGAATGTTATCAATAGATAAAGGAGCGCTATAATTTAAAAAAGGCAAATATGTGGTGCCACTATCTGTAGATATTTGGTATGCAGATGTACCACCATTCGGGAAAAAATCAACCATAGTTGTTGTGCCACCAGGAATAGGACAGTTTACGAAAAAGCTATCAAGAGTAACAGAGTCAGGTTCTGATATTAATATACTAGATCCTAATGGAGATTGACAGTTGTTAGCATCAAAAACAGTGAAATTATATAAACCAGCTGTTAAATTTGTAATATCTTGTATCGTATCACCATTTGACCATAAATAGCTATATGGAATAACTCCACCGTTTACCGATAGGTTAATACTTCCAGTTGAATCACTATTACAATTTACATCGATTTTAGTAAATGATGTATTGATTTTAGTTGGCTCAGAAATTGAAATACTATCAGTAGCAGTACATCCATTTAAATCAGTAACAGCTACATTGTAAGATCCCTGAGCTAAGTTTGTAATGTCTTCACTTGATTGACCATTTGACCAGCTATAAGTATAAGGATATGTTCCTCCAGCAACAATAAGGTCAACTGTTCCATCAACTATACCAAAGCAACTAATATCGTTTACTAGATTAGCAGTTGCCTGAAGAATATTAGGTTGGGTAATAGTTATATTTTTAAATGAATAACAATTATTAGAATCTGTTACTTCAACAGAGTACGTAGTTGCAGATAATCCAGAAATTGTATTTGTTGATTCTCCAGTACTCCATAATATATTATAAGGCTCAGTACCTCCAACAACTGTAACTTGAGCTTGACCATCTAGAACCCCATTACAGCTTAACTCAGTTCCAGAAACATAAAGAAGGTAATTATTACAAGGAGGCTCATTAATCTTAACACTATCAATAATAGAACATCCGTTATCATCTGTAATAGTTAAGTAGTAAGTTCCTGCTAGTAAATTAGATATTGTTTGAGTAGTTTCTAAGTTACTCCATGCAAAAGAATAAGGAGGTGTCCCTCCAAAAGGATGTGCAGAAGCAGAGCCGTTAGCGCCACCAACAGTTGTAGCGTTAGAGGATGTTATCGTATTTACAAGTTGATTTGGCTGAATAATATTAGCTGTTGTTACTGCTAAACAGCTACTTGCATCTGTTACAACTATAGTGTATAACCCCGAACTAAGACCAGTTATTAGTGAATCTGTTTGACTTAGCGGATCATCCCATTGATAAGTGTAGGGGGTTGTTCCTCCAATTGGAGTAACATATGCAGTTGAAGAAGCATCTCCATAACATTGGAGAGTGTCTGATGATGTTGATATAGAAAAACCTAAACATCTAGGTTCGCTTACAACTACACTTCCATCTACAGAACATCCATTTGTGTCTGTAGCAGTGACAGTATAAATTCCATATGATAAATTTGTGATTGTAGAAGTACTACCTGATGGAGTCCAGTTATATTGATATGGAGAAGTTCCTCCAGATAACAATGCTGTAGCTGTTCCATCATTGCCTCCGTTTGTTGTGGCTGCAGTACTCGAAACAGCTATAGTTAATTCACTTGGCACACTTACATTTATACACGTGTCAGTAAAACAACCTAAATCATCCGAAATGGATAAGCAATAATTACCTTCTCCTACAGTTGTAGTTGAAGAAGAGGTTCCATTACTCCAAAAGTAAGTATAAGGAGTTACCCCACCGGTAACGGTTGGATTTAAAAGAACTTGATCATCATTACATTTTAATAATGTATCTGATAATTCAACAGTTAATTGAGCAGGGAATGTAATTAAAACTGTATCTGTTTTGTTAGAACATGAACCACCAGCTCCAGTAGAAGTTAAGTATAACTCCAGCAAGCCAGAATTAATTTCACTAGGAGTAGGAAAATAATTAGTAATTAAAGTTGTTGAATCAGGAGAGTATGCGCCATTTCCACCACTCCAATATGCACCAGTAGCAAAACTAACTGAACCTGTCAGACTAACCTCTGTTACATCTGCACACAATAACTGATTGTCTCCTGCTTCGACTATTGGCTCTGAAGTTTCTACAACTGATACACTCATAAAGTTAGCTGCACAAGAAGGTCCAGATAAACCATCATTTATCTCAATAGAATAAGTTTGTTGACTGGTAGCGTAAAAGCTTGGTCCAAAACCAACAGAATCTCCTAAGTTATTATACCAGGTATAATTATATGTTCCATCACCACCAATCCCAGAAGCATTAATATTTACGCCACTTCCGGGGCCAACTTGACAAAAGGTTGCTGGATTCGGTGAAACACTTCCTTTCAATGAATCGACAGTATAAATTCTAAAAGTATCACATAATGTTAGGGTGTAACCACATTCATCTGCCTGAGGAAATCCACAAACAACATAATCAATAAATGCAGGAGTAGTTGGAGTAGGAGTAAAAACTGTTTCAGAGCAATTACTAGTACAACTTAATAAATTATCATAATCACCGGGAGCTCCTGGTGCTACTGATTGCCATGTAATCGTTGGTTCTTCAAATCCAAGGACCTCTATCTTTTTACTACAACCAGATCTAATTGAATCATCTTGTGGGAAAGTTGGTTTTGCAATTGAAGTTATTAAATATTCATTGGTATTGCTACCAGGTTTACAAAAAGTAATACGATGAGGTCCTACACCAGCAATACAAATAGGTTCGCCAACAGCAACGCTAGGTCCGCAATCTATCTGATAAGATAAGGAACCAGTGGGTACGGCACCAGAATAAAATTGAAAACTTAAAGCAGCTGCATTTGAATCTAAAAGTACTTCAAAAGATGTACAGTTTGGTGCAGCACCACAACAACTTCCATCTCTTTTGTGAGGGGGTGATAGCCAACTTCCTTCAGGTTGCCCAGTTAAATCAACATAGTGATATGGTACAGAAGCATCACATGAATCTAATTGAGCTTTAGCAGTTTGGCTAAAAGTAAGAAAGCTAAATGCAAGAATAAACGATTTGATATAAATGTTTTTAAACATAATTATAATTATATTAAGTTGTAATTGTAAAAATATAAAGATTTGAAAACGGGGGGAATGATAAAAATCAGTTAGATAGAAGTATTTTTGTTTTAAATATTTCGCGAAACTACAATTATAAAAATGAAATAAAAAAGTTTTTTTTTATTTATTTAAAAAATGTGAATTATAAAAATGAATAATTTATGGAAGTTTTAAAAGTATATTCACCCTTCGATTTGGTTCTAATTAAAGAGTTAAAATTAGCTAATGAAAATGACGTTGAATTAGCTTTAAGAAAAGCATATAATTTATATTCTGTAAAAAGAGAAGGTTTACCTGCTTATCAACGAATTGAAATTTTAGAAAAAACTGTTAAACTTATTGAAGCAAATTTTGATAGCTTAATTAATACAGCCATTCTTGAAGGGGGAAAACCATATAATGATTCTAAAGTTGAGGTTTTAAGAGCTATTAATGGTGTTAAATTAGCTATTCAAGCAATAGGCGGTATTCATGGAGAAGAAGTTCCAATGGGTTTAACAGCATCTTCTTCAAATAGATTAGCTTTTACAACAAAAGAACCAATAGGAATTGTTGTAGCAATTAGTGCTTTTAATCACCCAATTAATTTAATTGTTCATCAGGTAGCTACAGCAGTTGCTGCAGGCTGTCCAGTAATTGTTAAACCTGCTTTAACCACACCTTTATCTTGCATCGCTTTTGTGTCATTATTAAAAGAGGCTGGATTGCCTGAAGATTGGTGTCAAGTATTAATTTGTTCTGATGAAAATGCTGAAATATTAGCAACAGATAGTAGGGTTAATTATTTAACTTTTATTGGTTCTTCAAAAGTGGGCTGGCATTTAAGATCTAAAATAGCAAACGGCACTCGTTGTGCAATGGAACATGGAGGAGTAGCTCCAGTAATTATAGATGAAAATGTACAAATTGAAAAGTTGATTCAACCCCTGATTAAAGGTAGTTTTTATCATGCTGGTCAAGTATGTGTTTCAGTTCAAAAAGTATTTGTGCATCATACAATTATCAAAGAATTGTCAGAACAATTAGTAAAGAAAGCAAAAGGTTTAATTGTTGGAAATCCGCTAAAAGAACAAACAGAAGTTGGGCCCTTAATTTTACCAAAAGAAGTTGATAGAATAGAAGAGTGGGTAAAAGAAGCAATATCTGAAGGAGCTCAACTTTTATGTGGAGGGAATAAAATTTCTGAAACTTGTTTTGAACCAACCATTTTATTAAATCCAAGTAAAAAATCTAAAGTCTCTAATCAAGAAATATTTGGACCTGTAGTTTGTTTGTATACTTATGATAATATAGATAGCGTAGTTGAAGAAATTAACAACTCTCCTTTTGCATTTCAAGCTTCTATTTTTTCAAATGATGTTAATTTTATACTTTCTAAAGCTAAAAAAATAAACGCCTCAGCGGTTATGATTAATGACCATACAGCTTTTAGAGTAGATTGGATGCCCTTTGGAGGGAGAGATCAATCAGGAATAGGTGTTGGAGGTATTCAACATACCATTAATGAAATGACAAAAGAAAAATTGATAGTGTTTAAAAGTGATGAATTATAAATTAGAAAAAATACAAAAAGTTCAGGTTAATGATAAAATTGAGTTAGCTTATGAATTTATAAATATCCACAATGAAGAGAAACCACTTCTAATTTTTTTGCACGAAGGATTGGGTAGTATTGCTCAATGGAAATCTTTTCCGAGAGAATTGTGTGAAAAATTAAATTTAAATGGGTTAGTTTATGAACGTTACGGATATGGATATTCCACACCGTTTCTCGAAAAAAGAAAACCTGATTATTTATATCGAGAAGGAGACTACTTTTTACCACTTTTAATGAAAAAGTTAGGCTTAGAAAATAAAGAAGTAATATTAATTGGGCATAGTGATGGCGCTTCAGTAGCGTTAATTTATGCCGCATGTTTTCCAAAAAACATAAAGGCAGTTGTAAGTATGGCAGCCCATGTTTTTGTAGACGAACAAAGTATAAAAGGAATAAAGGAAGCTTATGACTTTTATTTGTCTGGGCCAACGTTAAAAAATGCTTTGAAAAGATATCATTTTGATCATACCGATTCTACTTTTATGGCATGGGCAGAGTTGTGGCAAACACCTGAATTTATTAAATTCAATATGGAACATTTGTTACCTAAAATAGAAGCTCCAATTTTGGCAATTCAAGGATTGCAAGATGAGTATGGTTTACCAAGTCAAATAACTTCTATAGTTAATAATGGAAGTAATGCTAATAATGAAGCACTCTTTTTAGAGGACACAAAGCATTCTCCTCATTTTGAAAAAAAGGAAGATGTAATCAACGCAATCACTAAATTTTTATTAAAAAACAAAGCTTTATGAGTGAGCATTATCAGAAGTTAGCACATATGTATCTTTCGGCACCAATTAATAAATTTTATTTACCACAAATAATAGTTACAGAAGGAAAGTGTGAGATAGAAGTTGAGGTAAAAGAAGATTTTTTTCATGCTGCAAATGCTGTTCATGGTTCAGTTTATTTTAAAATGTTAGATGATGCAGCTTTTTTTGCTGCAAACTCAGTGGTTAAAGATGTATTTGTTTTAACAGCCTCCTTTGAGACTAAATTTTTACGACCAATAAATCAAGGTGAATTAATTGCGAAAGGAGAATTGCTAAAAAACCTCGGAAACAAATTGGAAGCTCGAGCAAAATTGTACGATTTAGAAGGTAACTTAATAGCCACAGGAACAGGTTGGTTTGTAAAAAGTAAAATTAATTTAACTGATATTTCATCTTTTAAAAATTAGTATTTTTGATATCATGATTCGGATTTTAACATTAGTTTTCGCCTTAACACTATCAGTAACTGTGTTTTCCCAGGTTAGTGATGACGCTTATGTATATGGTGATGATAGAGGTTCTTCAAAAAATGATTCAAAATCATCAAATGGAAAATTTGACTGGGAAAGAGTTACTTTGGGAGGAGGTTTAGGAGCAACTTTTGGAGATATTACTTATTTTGAAATTGCACCAACAGTTGGGTATTATTTAACCGATAATGTTTTGGTTGGAATGGGGGGAACTTATATTTACTATTCTAATAATATTTATGAATATAAAACAAACATGTATGGTGGTAATGTTTTTACTCAATATATGTTTAATAATTTACCTGTTTTAGCGCATGCCGAAACTGCATTAATGAATTACTATTCTTTTAATAGAGAATCAAGAATAACTACAACCGCAGTTCTTTTAGGCGGAGGTTTAAAACAAGACTTTGGTGGTCGTTCTTATTTATCGATATTAGTTTTGTGGGACATTAATGAGACTGAAGATTCTTTTTATCCTAATCCAATAATAAGAGCAGGTATTGCAATTGGTTTATAACCTTTTGTAAATCAAAATAATATTTTTTTTCGTTAACCAAAATGTGTTTACTTTTATTAAGTTAAACATCACTCTTATATGAAATATTTTTTAGTCGCAATTTTTCTTATTTCTAGCCTCTTTTGTCAAGCTCAAGAGCAGGGCTTACCTACAAACAACTATCAAGCAGAGTTTGATAATGCATACACAGTTTATCCTTTAGTTCCTAGGGGTGTTTTAGAAGCTGTATCTTTTACCATGACAAGGTTACAACATTTACAAAATGTAGAAGAAAGTTGTTTAGGAATTCCTAAAACATATGGAGTTATGGGACTAACCTTAAATGGACAAAACTATTTCCATAATAATTTAAATTATGTTTCTCAGGTTTCAGGAATTAGTGTTGACGATATTATAGCTAGTCCAGAAAAAAATATTTTAGCTTTTGCCGCAGCTTATAATCATCAATTAAGTCTGATGAGTCCGTTTAAAAATCAAGAGAAAAATATTGCTCAAATTTTAACTCAACTAAGTGAGTTACCAAATGAAAATGTAAAGCAAGATTTCGCCTTAAATTCACATTTATATTCCGTTTTATCATTTATGAATGATGTTAAAATGCAGGAGGCCTATAACTTTCCGAATCCTAATTTTGATTTAGAAAAAGTATTTGGGGCAGAAAACCTTAATATTTTAAAATCTAAAAAGGTTTTTATTAATAATCTTCATGTCGAAGGTGAGGAAAATAAAGTCTATCAGCAATCTAATCTTTCTAAAAAATCTACTGATTATCCTCCTGCATTAGAAAACTTAACAAGTTGTAATTTTAGTTCCAGAGGAGTTGCTGTTTCTGCAGTTACAGTTCATACAATACAAGGCACTTATGCTGGAGCTATATCTTGGGCAAACAATTGTTCATCTAATGTTTCTTACCATTATGTTTTAAGGTCGTCTGATGGCCAAGTAACTCAGGTTGTATTAGAAAGTGATAAAGCATGGCATGTTGGTTCAGAAAATCCATATACAATTGGTATGGAACATGAAGGTTTTGTTTCTGATTCAACATGGTATACTGCTGCTATGTATCAATCATCAGCAGATGTTGTAAGAGATATTACCCAAAGTGGTTATGGAATTAGTCCTTTGCGTACAGCTTATTTTCCTTGGGCACCTACTACTAATTATAATGTTTCAACTATTCCTGGTTCTTGTGTTAAAATTAAAGGACATCAACATTATCCTAACCAAACTCATACTGATCCTGGGGCAAATTGGGATTGGGATTATTATTATAAATTAATAAATGAACCTACAACAACAATAATTACTAATAATAACTTGACAGGAACAATTACAGATGATGGTGGAGCTGGAAATTATTCTGATGATGAGCGTATGCTTTATTTAATTCAACCAACAGGAGCTACTTCTATTACTTTAAATATAACATCTTTTGATGTAGAATCTACTTGGGATTATTTGTATATCTATGATGGTACAACTCCTTTTGATGATAGAGTAGGTTTCTATACAGGAACAACTATTCCTCCAACCATTACTGTTAATAGCGGTAATGTTTTGTTAGAGTTTAGATCAGACTGTGCAACAACAAACCCTGGTTTTGAAATTTCCTGGTCTTCAACTGTACCCGATACAATAAGACCTACGACTTTAATTTCATTATCACCTAATCCAGCATTAACTGATTTTACGGTTAATTTTACTGATGCAGATAATATTGGCGGCAGTGGTGTTTTACATCAATTTTATCAAGTAATAGATTATGATGGCATTGAATGGAGAGCCAATGAAAGTAATGGGTTTTTTAGTGATAATTTCGATACTTCAATACATCCAGATTGGACTTCAGTATCTGGAATTTGGAATATTACAGGATCATATTTAGTTCAATCAGAAGATACGAATGCAAACACAAATATTTTTGCAGCAGTAAATCAAAACAATCACGACAAGTACCTATATCATTGGGAAGGAAGCATGGATGGAACTGGAGCTAATCGAAGAGCAGGGTTTCATTTTTATTGTGATAGTGCTTCGTTAGCAAATAGAGGTAACTCATATTTCGCTTGGTTTAGATTAGATAATGATAAAATTCAAATTTATAAAGTGGTTAACGATACATTTCAGTTAAAACAAGATGTTTCTTATGATTTTAATGCAGCAACTTTTTATGATTTTAAAGTAACTTTTAATAAACAAACTGGTGATATAGATGTGTATGTTAACGATGTTTTTAAAGCTTCATGGCAAGATGATTCACCACATTTAACAAATGGTAATTATGTTTCTTTTAGAAGTGGAGATGCTATTTATGCAGTAAATAATTTTAAGGTTTACCATAATAGAAGTGTTTCTGAATTAGTGACTGTTGGAAATGGAGTAAATGATGATATAAGATTTGAAGGCGCTCCTGCAGGAAAAATAAAGTCAATAGTAATTGATAACGCTAAAAATGTTTCATTCATTTCGGAAGAACTAGTAAATGTTGACTTAACAACAGCTATAAATGATATTGTAGCATATAACTTTTTAGTTTACCCTAATCCGTTTTTAAATGAATTGATAATAGAGACTTATGAAAATGGGGCTACAGAAATAAAACTTACTGATTTAACAGGAAAATTAATTTTTGATAAATTATTTCAATCTTTTGGAGGAAAAATTAGGATTGATTTAGCACCTTACCAATTAAGTTCAGGAAGTTATCTTATTCAATTAAACAATGAAACAATCTCATTGATTAAAAACTAAAACATGATTAAAAATATTTTATTTGTCATTTTGGTAAGTTTTGTAGTGTTAAATTTAAATGCTCAGTATACTTCAGTTCATCATCAGCAGTTAGATTATTACAATAGTTTAGGTAATGCAGAGGCAAGTTTTTATGAGAAGAATACAATAGCAGTTAATTATCCAAATTCTTCAAATAAAGCAGGATGTGCCTTAAATAAAACTGTTTATGGTTGGCATCCATACTGGGTTGGAAGTGCTTATTTAAATTACAATTGGAATTTATTAAGTCATTTTTCATTTTTCAGTTATGAAGTTGATGCTGCAACTGGCAACGCAAACTCAACCCATGGATGGGCAACTAGTGCGGCAGTTGATGCAGCCTTAGCTTCAGGTAACACAAAAGTTACTTTAACAGTTACTTTATTTTCAAACCACGCTACTTTTTTTAGCAGTCCAACAGCACAGCAAACATTAATCACAAACCTTATTAACTTAATTCAATCCAGAGGGGCTCATGGAGTTAATATTGATATTGAAGGATTGCCTTCAGCTAACAAAAACGATTTTACCAATTTTATGATAAGCTTAGCAAATCAAATGCATGCTGCTATTCCAAATTCGGAAGTAAGCACCGTCTTATATGCAGTAGATTGGAATAATGTATTTGATTTTTCGAGTATGGCTTCAGTTGTAGATCAATTTATAATTATGGGATATGATTATTATTGGTCTGGATCTTCAAGTACAGGGCCAAATGATCCTCTTTATCACTTCGATGTTTCTTATAATTTTAGTCTTTCTAAATCAATTACTTATTATTTAAATAAAGGATGTCCTAAAGATAAATTGATTTTGGGATTACCTTATTATGGAAGGGAATGGAGCACATCCTCTGTAACGGTTCCTTCTTCAACTACAGCTAGCGGAAATGCAAAAATATATAACGATGTAAAAGATAATATCTCAGGAAATTATTCTCTAACTAATTATGCTTATGATACTGATAGTTATTCTGACATATATGTATTTAATAATGGAACTCAAAAACAATGTTTCATTTCATTGGAAAACAGCATAATAAAACGATTAGAGCATATCAATACCTCAGGAATAGGAGGTATGGGGATTTGGGCATTAGGTTATGATGATGGTTATACGGAATTGTGGGACGCAATTGAAAATAACATGACAGATTGTTTTTCAAATCCTTGTAGTGGTGAAATTCACGATTTTGGTGGGCCAACAAAAAATTATTACGATAATGAAAATTATACATGGACAATTCAACCTAAAGGTGCAACATCAATAGCATTATCATTTACAAGTTTTGATGTTGAAACGGATTTTGATTACCTATATATTTATGATGGAAACACTGATTTAGCTCCACAAATATCAGGAAGTCCTTTTACAGGGACTACTTTGCCTCCTGATTTTAACTCAACAACAGGCGCAATTACTTTTAAGTTTACATCAGATAATTTAACAACAAAATCTGGATTTACAGCAAATTATACCTGTATAATCGATACAATAAAGCCAACCACTCAAATTTCATTAGCACCAAATCCTGCAGTAAGTAATTTTAGTAGCACATTTACGGATGCCGATAATTTAGGAGGAAGTGGGGTGAAGCACCAATTTTATCAAGTAGCTGATCACAATGGAACGGAATGGTTTAGCAACGATCAAAATGGATTTTTCAATGATGAATTCAATAACGGTACAATACATTCTAATTGGATAGATTCTTCAGGAGTTTGGAATAATTCAGGAGTTTACATTTCACAAACAGATGAATCAAATTCTAATACAAATATTTATGCTTCATGTAATCAAAATGGATACAATAAATACTTGTATAACTATCAAATGCAAATTAGTGGTTCGGGTGCTAATAAAAGAGCTGGGTTTCATTATATGTGTGACGATGCTAGCCAACCGAATAGAGGAAATTCTTACTTTATTTGGTTTAGACAAGATGATGCTAAATTGCAATTTTACAAAGTAGTAAATGATACTTTTAGTTTAGAAAAAGATGTTTCTATAACTTACAATGCAAATCAATGGTATGATATAAAAATTGTTTACGATAAAATAACAGGAGAAACTGAAGTTTGGATGGATGATGATTTTGTTTCATCATGGATAGATGTAAGTCCATTAACCATAGGAAATCATATTTCATTGAGAAGTGGAAATTGTATTTATGATGTTGAAAATTTACGAGTTTACAAAAACAGAACGGCAACTGAATTAATTAATGTTGGTTCAAATCCAAGTGATGATATTCGTTATTCAGGAACACCAGCAGGCAGAATTAATTCTATTGTAATAGATAATGCTTACAATGTGTCAGTTTTAGCAACAGAATTTGTGAATGTAGACTTAACTACTTCATTAGAAGAACTTAATAATATTGATTTTGAAGTTTATCCAAATCCAACGAATCATAACATTACAGTTAGCTTTAATGATAATCAAAATAGAGATATTCGCATTTCAAACATTGGTGGGAAAACGTTAATCACTCAAAAAATAGTTGCTAAAAAGCAAACAATAAATGTCTCTGATTTAGTTCCTGGAATTTACTTTTTGAAAGTGAAATCAAATAATGAATTAAAAACCATTAAGTTGATAAAGCAATAGCATTTTGAGTTACATTTGTCGCACTTAAAATACGACTTATGTACAATCATCCTTTTGTGGCTGAAACTATTTCGGCTGGTATTATTGAAAAAGGATATGCTGTTGTAGATAATTTACTACCAGAATCTGAATTACAGTTAATTAAAGAAAGATTTGAAGAACTCCAACAAGAAGATGAATTCTTAAAAGCAGGGATAGGAAAACAAATTCATTTTACAATAGATAATACGGTTAGAGGAGATTTTATTCGTTGGATAGATACCAAAGATCAATCTGCTCCAGTATATAAATTGTATGAATATGTTAATGAGTTGGTACAGAATTTAAATCGCACTTGTTTTTTAGGAATTAAGGATTATGAAACTCATTATGCATACTATCCTAAAGGTAAAGGATATAAAATGCATCGAGATCGATTTAAAACCAATCCGCATCGTATCGTTTCATTTGTATTTTATTTAAATGAAAACTGGCATGATGGCGATGGTGGCGAATTGGTTTTATATAATGAAGAAAAACAACCGATTGAAACACTTGCGCCTAAAGAAAATCGTTTAGCTGTATTTTTAAGTGAAACTTTACATGAAGTTAAAGAATGTAATTCAGAACGAAGAAGTATTACAGGTTGGTTGTTAGATATACCTACAGAATTGACTTTTTTGGGTTAGAAGTTTTCCAATTCTAAATTGTAGTCATATTGTAAATCTTCGTGAAGAGTTGATATAATTTTTTTGATAATTTCAATTTGGCGAAGGTAAATATTATAAAGAGTTTGATCTCTTTTTATTGAAGGACTCATATTTTTAAGCACATTACAAAAGTATATCAGTAGCTCAACTTCAGTTTCTTTTTTACCAGAATATCGACAATGCTTTTTAATGTTTCGTAAAATTTTTCGAACGCTTTTTTTTATAAAATAGAAACTGCTTTTATTGATTTCTGAAAACTGTTGATCAATTTCATTTTTCACACTTTGAATGTAAGCTTCCTCGTTATCAACTTCATATAAAAGGTAAGTGAGTAGTTCTTTGTTTTCTTTTTTAAATTTTGAGAGGCGTAAACAAATTTCTAGCAACTCGTCAGGTGAACGGTGTTTTAATTCTTTTTTGATTTCTGAAACGGTGGCAGCTTTCATATTTTCTATAAAAATCAATTTTCTGAAAATTATTCATTTAAAATGAAATGTTGCTTCCTACTGATCTTTTTCAATGGTAATATGATCAATCCAAAGAGTACCAGGTTGTAAAGCATTTATTTCTAATCTTAATTTATCCATCTTTTCAGGAATAGTGTAGGTTAATTCATGCAATGTCCATTTATTAGTTGTCTCAGAAGATTCAATTGTTGGTCCAACATCTTTGGTAAAAGCATCTATAGCATCTACTTTTATTCTGAATTTAGAATTATTATTTTTTATCCAGCATTTAATATGATAGGTTTTGTTTGGCTCCACTTTAATTTCTTGAGATATTCCTGGAGATAACCACCCACCTTTTTCAGAGCAACTTCGAATGATGAATTTTAATGATTGTTTACCATCTATAGCATCACTATCAATAACAAGGTCAAAATTTCCCTTTTTAACAGTTTCTGGAGTATAAACCAACCAGTTAACAGGAAGGTTGTTTTTTACTACTTCAAAACTACCATTTAACGCTGCTTTGTCATTATTAACAGATTCGCTCATTTTTTGAGTGCAAGCATTAAATGAAATGCCAAAAAGAAGACTTAACGTAATTCCATAAGGATAAATTAAATTTTTAAGAATAGATTTCATTGTTCATATTTTTTAATTCATAAATAATTATCATGAACAAAAGTAGAAGGAGGTAAACAGAAAAAAATTGATATAAATCAAAAAATTAAATTTCTCCCCGAACTCTGCTTAAAGTTTCCTGAGTCATACCCAAATAAGAAGCTATAAGACCTAATGGCGCTCTTTTAATAATTTCAGGGCGGGTTTCAAAAAGCAATCGATATCTTTCTTTAGCAGATTTAAATTGTATGGAAATTAGACGTTCATCCAATCGTGAATAATATTCTTCTAATATTAATCTGCCTACACGTTCTGTTTCAGGGAAAAGAGTATACATTTCCTGAATTTTGGAATAGCTGATGGATTGAATAATAGCTGCCTCGATACACTCTACAACTTCATATGAAGGATTACGAGAGATAAAACTGTAGTAAGAAGTAGCAATATCATCCTCGATAGCTATCCAGTTACAAATTTCTTTAGCATCCATTAAGTAATGACTTGTTAACATCCCCGATTGTAGATAGTATAAATGATTGCATATTTTCCTTTCATGTAGTAAAATTTCATTCTTTTTACATGAAAATTGATCAATATTTTTTTCTAACCACTCAATAGCTTTAGGAGAAAGGTCGGTTAATTGTGATATTTTAGAAATAAGTCCCATTGTAATAATGTGATAAGTTAAAAATCTCCATCTTCCTCAAACTCTTCCTCGTCAGGTTGAGCAATTTTATCAATTAATTTTCCTAGCCCTTTTTTCTTTTTTGGATTTTTTTCGACGTCTTCTTTTTTTGTACTTCGATCTTCCTTCTTATTATCATCAGTCTTTGCATCTTCGTCTTCTTCCCATTCTATTTGTAATCCTGAATCTTTTGGCTTTTCATCTATTGGTTCATTTATGGTGCTGTCTTTTTTGAACCAACCAAACTCGTTGTTTAACAATTGTTTAACGGTCTTTTTTTCTTCTTTCAAATCTTGTTTCCACTTTTCTTTTACTCCTTTAGAATCGTATCCTATTTTATAATCATCTACAGTTCCTGTCATTCTTAAATATAAACTCATTTTTCCTTCTCTGTCATCTTCTATATATCCAAACTCTGTGTTTTCTTTTTTCTTTGATTTTGCTTTACGCCATATTACATCACTCATTAAAACCCTAAATTGATAATCAATTTTATTATCAAAACTGTGTGTTCCTGCAACATCAACATCTAAAGCAGAAGATCTAATAAAGGTTTTAGGAATGGAAATAAGCTGGTTTTTGATTTCAATTTGAGTACTCAAGTTACTAAATTTAATATGTTGAAGTTCATCTACTTCAATATATTTACTCATTGCTAGTATGGGTTTATAGTCAATTAATTCACCATTTTTAATGGTTAAATCGGCTAATACATAAAGCAAATCTTTATTTAGCGTTAAATGACTATCCCATAAAGAAGCAAACTGAATAGTGGAAGTAGCTCTTCCTTTTATATTTTCTTGAACAAAATATTCTTGCCCAAAATTTTCAAATTCAAAAAACAACTGATTGATATCAATATCGTCAATTTGGGCGCTACTGGTCATTGTAATTCTATTTAATTCAGAAGCGTTCAATACAAAATTAGCATTTGAAATTTGTCCTTTCATGGCTTTAAAACTTACGTTAGATGCTGATAAAACACTATTACTAAGGTTTAGGTGTCCCTTTACATCTGTTGCTTTAAATCGTCTAAAAGTAAATGTGTCAATGGCTGTAACACATTTAAATGTAATGTTGTTTGGCAAACTTAATGTGTAAATAGAATCTTTAGTTGCCGACTCATCTTTAAGCAGTAATTCATCTAAAACCAATTTAGAAGCTTCAATTGTTCCATAAACAGTTAGAGGCTCATTTTGTAGAAATATAAACGCCAATAGATTATTAAATTTTCCATTTACGTTAAAATTATTACCATTCAGTTTTCCATTTAAAGAATCTATTTCAATATTGTTGTTATTAAATTGGAAAGCTCCATTTAACTGTTCAAATGTAACAGAGTGATTCACTAATTTAAAATCTGCATTTTTAAGTTCAGCGTTTCCTTTCGCGTTTAATTTTTGTAAGTCTTGAGCCTGTATATTGTTTAATTCTTTTATATATCCAGAGTATTTAATGTTAATGTCTAGTAATCCTATTGCAGTTTCTAGAGTATCAATTTTAAAGAAATCACGTGCTTGGTTTAAATCAATATTGGCTTCAGAATTAAATTCAATGTAAGGATTAGTAAAGTTGGTAATGGTATAATTACCAGATATTTTTCCTGCCCCAAAAACGGAATTAAATTCAGATAAAGAGAGCTTTGTTGTATTGTTTTTTTTGCCTTTTCCATTACTAAAACTACCTTTTGTGTTTATTTTTGATAAAGAGATGTTAGAATTAACTTCTGTAATCGTTCCATTTTTAATTTCAAAATCAGCTTCAATATTGGGAGTGTGTTGTGTAGATAGTTCACCTATAATGGTTGATTCAAAACTAATGACCCCTTTGCTTTTGTAGGTTAATAATTTCTTTTTTTCTGATTCAGGAAACAATGAAAAAGCATCTTCAATTTGGATGTTGTTTGCATTAATTTTTAAATTAAGGTTGGTACCATTTTCAGTTTCTTTTAAATTTCCTATCAAATCAAAAGAAAGGTTTTCAATAGAAAGTTCACCTTCCTTTATTTCATATAAGTTTTCTTCTTGATTTACCGAAAAAGTAGTGTTTACATTTATTGATTTATTTTTCAATACAGATTGACCAGCCTCATTAAATTGATTAACAAACAAGTCGGCAGTAGTGGTCAGTTTATATTTTACCGCAGAGAAATTTCCTGTTAAATCAATCGTTTTTGCTTCAATTGAGAAGTCAAGATTTTTGTATTCGTTTAATGTGTAAAACGTAAAGTTTTTAAATTGTAAACTACTTAAAGCTAAATTAAAATTATGATTACTACTATCAGAAACAGCCTTCCATACTTGATAATTGTTGTTCCCTTTTTTATCAATTTTAATGTTTAAGAGTCCGTTTTCAACATTAATTTTTTTAATAATGTAATTCTTATTTATGATGTCGATGATGTTAAACTGTAAGTAAACTGATTGTGCTGAAAATAAGGTGCCTTTTTTCTCATTTTTGGTTACTTCATCAGCAGATACATCGTTAAACTCTAAAGAAGCGTAAGGGAATTTTTTAAGCACTGAAAAATTAATTTCTTTAACATCAATGCGTGTATTTAATCGCTCATTAATTTTACTAAGCATATAGCTTTTCACATCTTCTTCGTAAATAGAAGATATGACAATACCAGTGCCTAAAATAAGCACAAGTAAAACACTGAATACAATTAAGATTCGTTTTAATAAACGCATAACACTTATAACGATTATTTGGATAATCTATTTCAAAGTTAGATGCGAAAAGGTGTGAATTTCACAAAAAGTAAAATAGTATTCAACAGTGAGTTATGAAAAAGATGTTAGGCTTTTTTAGTCATTTTTAAGAAAGCAACTTCTTCGTTTGTTAAATATCTCCATTGACCACGGGCTAAATCTTTCTTAGTTAAGTTGGCAAAAGATACGCGGTCAAGCTTTATTACTTTATACCCTAAGTGTTCAACCATTCGTTTAACAATTTTATTTTTACTCGAACGTATTTCAATACCAATTACTTTTCTATCATCGCCTTTACCAACAAAACTTGCTTCATCTGCTTTACTAAATCCACCTTCTAATTCAAATCCTTCAATCAAAACATTTAAATCACCTTGAGACACATTTTTATCTGTAGTAACTTGGTATATTGATGTTACTTTAGTCAACCTTTTAGCTAAATCTAAATCGTTTGTAAACATTAAAACTCCTGTAGAAGTTCTATCCATTTTGTCAACGGCAGAAACTGCTTGTTTATGCTTGCCAACCAATTGTAATGCTGTTTTTCTTCCTAAAGCATCATTAGCAGTAGTAACAAAGTTTTTAGGTTTATTCATTACCAAATACAACTTTTTTTCATGTTGTATAGTTTCGCCTCCAACAGTAACCTTGTCAGACGGTTGAACTCTAACTCCCATTTCAGTAACTACTTTATCGTTAATAGAAACAGCACCTGATAAAATAATAGTGTCAGCTTCACGTCTTGAGCAAATACCTGCATTAGAGATAAAGCGATTTAAGCGCATGCTTTCATCGTTTGGGTCTCTTTTTACTGCAGGTTTTTTAGGTGCATCATTCTTATTTTGCGCATCTTTTCTCTTTGGAGCGTAAGGCTTACTTTCAGAAGGTTTACGTTTAAAAGTTTCCTTCTTAGTAGTAGGTCGTTTTGAGTTTCTTTTTGGCTTGTCCATTATAGGTAATTGGTATCTTTAGTTTTTTATTATCTTATTTCTCCTCCGTTGTCCATGGCTTTTTCAGGAGAAACAAAAGCTAGTTCGCCTTCGTTGTTTTCAGCCATTAAAATCATTCCTTTCGATTCTATTCCTCTAATTTTTCTTGGAGCCAAGTTCATTAATATGGAAACTTGTTTTCCAACAATATCTTCAGGATTGTAATGTTCAGCAATACCAGAAACAACTGTTCTTACATCGATTCCTGTATCAACAGTTAACTTTAACAATTTGTCGGCATCAGGGTGTTTTTCGGCAGTTAAAATAGTAGCCGTTCTAATGTCAATTTTAGTAAAATCATCGAATGTTATTTCGTCTTTCATTGGTTTTGCTTTTGGATTAGATTGTTTAACTGTAGTAGTTTTTAGCTTTTCAATTTGAGCATCAATTGCTTCGTCTTCGATTTTTTGGAATAATAATTCGGCAGCATTTATTTGGTGTCCAGCATTTAATTCTGGAGTATTGTTATTTAAAATAGCACGAAGCTTATTACTTGTTTTTGGTAAAAAAGGTCCGAAAACAATACTTAACGCATTACTAATTTGTAAAGCAATATTCATAATAGTTTTCACTCTCTCCTCATCTGTTTTAATTAACTTCCAAGGTTCGGTATCGGCTAAGTATTTATTTCCAATTCGAGCCAATTGCATCGCTTCCGTTTGAGCATCTCTAAACTTAAACTTACTTAACAACTCATTAACATTTTGTTGAGTTGTTTTTATCG
The DNA here is from genome assembly GCF_007993035.1 of Vicingus serpentipes. Classification (NCBI taxonomy): domain Bacteria; kingdom Pseudomonadati; phylum Bacteroidota; class Flavobacteriia; order Flavobacteriales; family Vicingaceae; genus Vicingus; species Vicingus serpentipes. Next base: position 624,931 of record NZ_VOOS01000001.1, on the reverse strand, counting down.
AAGCTAATACTTCAGAATCTTCTGCAGTAAGCTCACCAAGAGATGGTACAATGCCATTGTAATATTTATGTGTTAGAACAACAGAACGGTTGATGAAGTTTCCAAAAATGGCAACTAATTCATTATTAACCCTTGCTTGGTAATCTTTCCAAGTAAATTCACTGTCTTTTGTTTCAGGAGCAATAGATGTTAAAACATAGCGTAGTTCATCTTCCTTACCCGGAAAATCTTCTAAATATTCGTGTAACCAAACAGCCCAATTTCTTGAAGTAGAAATCTTATCACCTTCTAAATTTAAAAATTCGTTGGCAGGTACATTGGTTGGTAAAATATAATCTCCTTGCTCTTTTAAAATTATCGGAAAAATAATTCCGTGAAATACGATGTTATCTTTTCCAATAAAATGAATTAAAGCAGTATCGTCTTTTTTCCAATAATCTTCCCAGTTTTTATTGTTGTCAGCAGCCCATTGTTTGGTTGCCGAAATATATCCAATAGGAGCATCGAACCAAACATACAATACTTTTCCTTCGGCACCTTCAACAGGCACTTGCACTCCCCAATCTAAATCACGAGTAATAGAACGTGGTTGTAAACCGTTATCAATCCAACTTTTACATTGACCAATAACTTGCTTTCTCCACTCACTTGGGTCATGTTGTTGAACTCCGTTTAATTTCCCCGTTTCAATCCATTTTTTCAACCACTCTTCGTGTTTGTTCATTGGTAAATACCAATGTGAAGTTTCTTTTAAAACAGGAGTTTTACCACTTAATGTTGATTTAGGGTTAATAAGGTCAGTAGCATTTAAACTACTTCCACACTTTTCACATTGATCGCCATAAGCACCATCTGAATCACATTTAGGGCAAGTTCCAGTAACATATCTGTCAGCTAAAAATTGCTCGTGTTCTTGGTCGTAAAATTGTTCGCTAGTTTCTTGAATAAAAGAGCCTTTATCGTTTAACTCAGTAAAAAATTGAGCAGCAGTTTCGTGGTGTAATTTTGAAGATGTTCGGTGGTAAATATCGAATTTTATACCAAAATCAACAAAAGCATTTTTAATGATTTCGTGATTGGTATCAACAATATGTTGAGGTGTAGTATTTTCTTTTTTTGCTCTTAATGTAATTGCAGCACCATGTTCATCCGACCCACAGATAAAAGCAACATCTTCGCCTTTTCCCTTAAGGTATCTCACGTAAATATCAGCAGGCAAATAACACCCAGCAATATGACCTAAATGTAAAGGTCCGTTTGCATAAGGTAAAGCTGCTGTTACTGTATATCTTTTTGCTTTGTTCATAAATTATTCTATTGTCATTCCGACTTTGTAGAGAAATCTTGTTATTTTGAAAGTGCAAATTTACATTTTATAAAGGTTAAAAAATGCAAAAACCACCGAATTTACAAAAAGGAGATAAAGTTGCTATAGTTTCTACTGCCCGTAAGCTTTCGCTTGTTGAATTAGAATACAGTTTAACGATAATAAAAGGATGGGGATTAGAACCAACTTTTAGCGATAAATTGTTTGCAGTTGATAACCAATTTGCAGGAACAACAGCAGTGCGAACTGCTAATTTTCAAGAAGCATTAGATAATCAAGAAATTAAAGCAATTATTTGCGCTAAAGGTGGATATGGTACAGTGAAAATTATTGACAATTTAGATTTTACAAAGTTTATAAAACAACCAAAATGGATTTGTGGTTATAGCGATGTAACGGTTTTACATAATCACATCAATCAAAATTTTGGAATAGAAACATTACATTCAGCTATGCCTTTGGGTTTTAAAGATAATACTGAAGCAGCTTTAACCAGTTTAAAAGAATCACTTTTTGGAGTGCCACAAATTTATACATGCAAAGCCAATGAGTTAAATGTTGTTGGCGAAGCAGATGGTGAATTGGTTGGAGGGAATTTGTCGATTATTTACAGTTTAACAGGAACAAAATCACAATTGAATACCAAAGGAAAAATCTTATTTATTGAAGATTTAGATGAGTATTTATACCACATTGACAGAATGATGATGAATATAGATAGGGCTGGAATGCTTTCTGAATTAGCAGGTTTGGTTGTTGGTGGAATGACTGATATGAATGACAATGCTGTACCTTATGGTAAAACAGCAAAAGAGATTATTTTAGAAACAGTAAAAAAATACAAATACCCTATTTGTTTCGATTTTCCTGCTGGGCATGTTAATGATAATAGAACATTAATAATGGGTAGGAATGCTCATTTAAAAGTTTCTAAAGAAGAAATTCAACTTAATTTTAGTAATGGCTGAGCATAATCAATTAGGTAATCAAGGAGAAGGATTAGCTGTTCAATTTTTACAAAAATTGGGTTATGCTATAATTGAAACCAATTGGCAACAGCATAAATTTGAAATAGACATAATTGCACAAGATAAAAACGAAATTGTTTTTGTAGAAGTTAAAACTAGAAGTACTACTTATTTTGGAGAACCAGAAGAGGCAATAACTCCAACTAAACAAAAACATTTAATTGAAGGAGCTGATTTTTATATTCAAGAAAAAGAAATTGATTTAGAGGCTCGATTTGATGTAATATCAGTTGTCATTAATAATTCAATTGAAATCAACCACATTAAAGACGCTTTTTATCCTGAAAATTAAAAACGATAAGAAACACCTACTTTACCCCCGCTAGCAGCATTGCCTCCACCAATTTCTAAGTTAACACCCCAGCTTTCGTTAAAATAATAACGGCCCCCAATTTGTAAACCAACCCCAACTCCAGAAGCTCCGTTTCCGGCATAACCTCCAGATGAATTCCATATGTAAAAACCAACATTTAATCCAGCATAAACATCGTACTCGGAAGTAATATCTAATAAAGTATTAAAATGGTAATTTGCATTTGCTGAAATCCCGATAATAGAATGTTTATATTTTGTTCCAATAATATTGTCGCTGTATGATCGAAATGAAAATTCACCACCAACAGTAATATCTTCTTTAATACCATAATCTAACCCAACATAAACGGGTAATCCATAGTTTGAAAAACCAAAGCCACCATTAAATTGCATTTGTCCAACTTCTATTGGGCTTTGTGCAGATAAAATTGAAGAAAATACTAAACTGATAATTAATAAATATTTTTTCATGACTTAATTTTTTTAGGCCAAATTAGAGATAAAAAATTTAATAACCACTATTACATTTCATTCTTAAATTGGCTAGCTCAGGATGAGAAATTGCCAATTCAATTTGACTCATCATTTTATCTTTATCGCGACCTAAAACACCCTTTAATACTAAACTATTACAAGCATGGTCGCTCCTAAAAATGGTTTCTTCTAAATCTAAATGATGCATAAAAAGATGCATTTCTTTAAATAATTCAAATTGGTTCAACTCAATAAATTCTCCCTTATATCTATCTTGAAAATGAGCCATGCCTTTATGTGCGGTTAGTACTAAAGTAGAAGCATATTTTGGTTGAGTTTCGTTCAATACTTTGGCCGAATTTATAGCGTGTTGCTTGGTTAATAATTTACCACCAACTCCGTTTATAATCATTACAGAGCTATTCATGCCAACTGCTTTCGATTTATTTAAACCTTCAATAGTGGTTTCAAAAGTTTCTCCTTTTTGAATGCATTCTAAAACTTTACTGTCGCCAGATTCTATACCAACGTAAAGAAGCGTTAAGCCAGCTTCATATAATTCTTTTAGTTCTTCGCTCGATTTACGTGCCAAATTACTTGGTGAAGCATAAGTTGAAATTCGTTGTAAGTTTGGAAATGTAGCTTTTACTTTTGCTAATATTCTCAGTAATCTTTCAGTAGATAAAACCAACGGGTCACCATCAGCTAAAAAAACTTTTCTTACACTATCTTGGTAAGGAATAAAAGCATCAATATCATTAAAAATGTCTTCTTCTTTACGTGCTTTAAATCGTTTGGAAGTGTACATTTCGCAAAAAGAACACTTATTCCATGAGCAGCCCAACGTTACCTGTATAATTAAAGAACGAGCTTCGCTTGGTGGGCGAAACAAAGGCTCATCATAATTTATAGGGTAATGATACATTAGTCTCTTTTATGAAATTTTTTCTTAGGTCTAAAATTTTTCTTTTTATTATAAGGTCGGCTCGTTATTTTGTATTCAGGTCCTTTTGCAAAGCCTTCTGGTAAATCAAGTTTAGGAACTTCTTTTTCTATTAATTTTTCTATTTTAGAAAAGTTAAAACATTGGTCAGCATTAACAAAAGTATAAGCTTCTCCAAAAGTTCCTTCGCCTCTGGCAGTTCTACCAATTCGGTGAACATAATCTTCTGCATCATGAGGTACTTCATAATTAATAACCATGTTAATACCTTTAATGTCAATACCCCTAGAGAGAATATCGGTAGCAACCAATATTTTTACTTTTTTATTTTTAAAGTCCAATAAAACTTGTTCACGTTCTCCTTGGTCTAAATCAGATTGAATACCTTTTGCTGGTAGACCAACTTTTTTTAGTGCTTGAGTGATCTCTTTCACAGCTGTTTTACGAGATGCGAAAATGATAATGTGTTCGTAATCCTTATCTTTTAATAAACTTTTAATTAATTCAATTTTCTGATTGTCGTGAACTAAAAAAGCACCTTGTGTAATTGCGTCGTTAGGTTTTGAAATAGCAATACTTATTGAAATAGGATCATCTAGTAGCTTTTCAGTCAATGCTCTAATTTTAGTAGGCATTGTTGCAGAGAACATTAAGTTTTGACGTTTTTTTGGAAGCTTTTCAGCAATCATCATAATGTCTTCGTTAAAACCCATGTCTAACATTCGGTCAGCTTCATCCAAAATAAAATGTTTGATGCCTGAAGTATCAAAATAACCCATGTTTAAGTGAGATATAAACCTGCCAGGAGTACAAACAATAATATCTGCACCAGTTAAAAGCGCTTTTTTCTCAGACTCAAAAGATTGACCATTTCCACCACCATAAATAGCAATAGAGGTAGCGTTAGTAAAGTAGCTTAATCCTTCAATTTGTTGGTCAATTTGTATGGCTAACTCTCTTGTGGGAACAACGATTATAGTATTTGTTTTGTTATGTGTTTGCGATAAGCATATGCTATTTAAAATAGGTAGCACAAAAGCAGCAGTTTTTCCTGTTCCTGTTTGTGCACAAGCTATCATGTCTTTACCATTAATAATGTGAGGAATAGCTTGTTGTTGAATTGGGGTAGGAGTGTCGAAGCCAATTGCATCAATGGCTTCGTTAATTTGAGGCTCAAAGCCTAAGTCTATAAATTTCATGTAATTCTTTAAGTTGTTTGAACTATTTTGTAATCAGTTCAATAATTTTTTGTGTATGAAGGTCGGCAAAAGATTTCGACTTTTCAATGGCTTCGTCAGAATAGTTATTGATTTCGTGAGAAATAACTTCAGTGTTGTAGTTCATTTTACAAAAATCGGCCAAGCCTTTAAATGGAAATATAATTTTTTCTACAACATCTCTGGGGTAATCTTTTACTGAACTACCAGTTGTAAAAGAAACTATAATTTCTTTTCCTTCAAGCTGATATTTATCTTTTCCAAATGCAAAGCCGTAGGTGAATACTTTATCTTTCCATTCCTTTAGTATTGCAGGAACGTTGTACCAAAATAAAGGGTATTGAAAGATAATAACGTCTGCTTTTTTTAATGCTTCTTGTTCTGCTTCAACATCAATATTAAAATCAGGGTAAAGTAAGTTTAAATTTCTTACTTCTGAGTGTTCAAGTTGATCTATGGCTTCACTAATAGCTTTGTTTCCAATCGATTTTTCAATTTCTGGGTGAGCAAGTATTACAAGTACGTTTTTCATTCAATCTATTTTAGTGCAAAAATATTAATTGTAATGCTAATAATATTTATTATTCTTTTAAATTTAACTAACTAAAAATCAGTGTTTTAATTGTTTTGCTTATAAAAATGATGTTTTTTTAATCAAAAATGATAGTATTACTATTATATTTGTGTGCAAAATAATTATAAATAGAAGTGTTAATACCAAAAATTACAATACAAGTAAATGAAAAAATTTACATTAAGAACCCAGAATCATCTGATTTAGGGAGACGTATTGTTGAAGGAAGTATAGATTTAATAAATGAAATAGGCTTTGAAGCTTTTACTTTTAGAAAGTTAGGAGTGGAGTTGCAATCTACTGAGGCTTCAATTTACCGGTATTTTGAAAGCAAGCATAAGCTTTTGTTGTATTTAATATCTTGGTATTGGCATTGGATGGAGTATAAAGTAGTTTTCGGATTAGCAAATATTGAATCTCCATACGAAAGGTTGACTAAAGCAATTAGAATATTAACAGAAGAAATAACAGAAGACAGTAATTTTAGTCATATTAACGAGATTAAACTAAATAAGATTGTTATTTCTGAATCATCAAAAGCATATTTAACTAAGTGTGTAGATCAAGAAAATGAGATTGGTTCTTACTCTGTTTTTAAACAATTAGTAGAACGAATAAGTGATATTATTTTAGAAATTAATCCAAAATATAACTATCCTCACATGCTGGTTTCAACAATTATTGAAGGAGCTCATTTGCAGCGATATTTTGCAGAGCATTTACCTCGATTAACGGATGTTTCTGAGGAAGAAGATTTGATTACTTCTTTTTACGATGAATTGGTTTTAAAAGCAATAAAATAAAAATATGAAAAGAGAAATTTTAACCCCACTAAAAAGGTTTGTAAATCTACTTAAGGTTGATAAGCAGGATATTTTTAGTATTTATGTTTATGCTTTATTCAATGGAATTTTAAGTTTGTCAATCCCTCTTGGAGTTCAAGCTATAATTAACTTTATTACTGTTGGCGAAGTTTCAACCTCATGGATAATTTTAGTTGTTCTTGTAATATTAGGTATTGCCTTGTCTGGAGTTATGCAAATTATGCAATTAGTTATTACTGAGAACTTGCAGCAGAAAATTTTTACTAGGTCAGCATTTGAATTTGCATATAGAATACCTAGGATTAAGTTGGAAGCAGTTGATAATCAATATGTTCCAGAGTTGGTGAATAGGTTTTTTGATACGCTAGGACTTCAAAAAGGACTATCTAAAATTATTATGGACTTTTCTAGTGCTTCTTTGCAAGTATTATTTGGATTGATATTGTTGTCATTATATCATCCATTCTTTATTATGTTCAGTTTAGTGTTATTGTTAATTGTTTATTTCATTTTCAAATTTACAGTGCCTAATGGTTTGAGAACAAGTTTAAAAGAGTCGTCATATAAATATGAGGTAGCTCACTGGTTAGAAGAAGTTGCAAGAACTACATCTACTTTTAAGTTGGCAGGTGAAACTAATTTGCCTTTAAGAAAAACAGATGAAAAAGTACAGGGCTATTTAACGAACAGAAAAGCACATTTTAAAACACTGTTAATACAATATATAAACTTAGTAGGGTTTAAAATGTTAACAGCGGCTGGTCTTCTAGTTATTGGAGGGTTGTTGGTAATTAATGAGCAAATGAATATTGGGCAATTTGTAGCGTCAGAAATCATTATTATTTTGGTTTTGTCTTCAGTTGAAAAATTGATTTTAAGCATGGAAACCATTTATGATGTTTTGACTTCTGCTGAGAAAATTGGTTTAGTAACTGATTTAGAATTGGAAAAAGATAAGGGAGAGAGATTAGATTCTTCTGATGCTGGACTTTCAATAAAAGCTAAAAGTCTTAATTATTCATTTGAGAATAATTCAGCTCCTACTATTAAAGATATCAATTTTGATTTAAAATCGGGAAAATCGTTATGTGTTGCTGGTTCAAGTGGCTCAGGAAAATCATTTTTACTTCAGTTGGTGGCAGGTTTATATGATGACTTTACAGGTTCTATTGTGGTTAATGACTATCCTATCTCAACTATATGTAAAGAAAATTTAAGGACTCATATTGGAGACAACTTGTCTAAAGAAGACATTTTTAAAGGAAGTTTATATGAAAATATTAGCTTAGGAAAATCATTTGTAACTCAAGAAAATGTTCATGAAGTTATTAAAGTAGTTGGCTTGTCAGATTTTGTAGAATCTCTTTCAGAAGGATATCATACTCAGTTGCTTTCTGAAGGTAAAAACCTTCCTAAGAGTATTAAATTAAAAATAATATTAGCTAGAGCTATAGTTGGATTCCCTAGATTAATATTACTTGAAGACAACTTTAAACAATTGCCTGAACTTGATAAGGAAAGATTTTTAAATTACATATTTGGATCTGATAAAAAATGGACAATTATGGCAGTTTCTAATGACAAAGAGATTGCATCTAAATTTGAAAAAGTATTAGTGCTTGATCAAGGAAACCAACTTGGTTTTGATAGTTTGTCTAATTTATCCAACGAGAGTTGGTTTAATCAAATATTTATAAAGTAAAATAGCATGTTAAACTTAAGTGAAAATAGGATAGACGATAAAATTCATACTAAGCTATATGATTCGTTTTCAATGCTAAAAAATTATAAAGCATTCTCAGTTTTTTCAAGGATATTGATTTTTAGTTTTGTTACATTAGTTTTGATTGTATTGTTACCTTGGACTCAAAACATTAGATCTAGAGGATATGTTACAACATTGCAGCCTAACCAAAGACCACAAACTATAAATTCCGTAATAGCGGGTAAGATTGAAAAATGGTTTGTAAAAGAAGGGGATTACGTGGCTAAAGGTGATACAATTCTCTTTATATCTGAAGTGAAGGACGAATATTTTGATCCTGAATTATTGTCAAGAACTGAATCTCAAATTAAATCTAAAGAACTTTCTGTTAAGTCTTATATGGATAAAGTGAATTCTCTTGATATTCAAATTGATGCTTTATTACAAACTCAAAAATTAAAGAGAGAGCAAGCTAATAATTACATAAAACAAGCTCAGCTTAAAGTTTTGTCCGATAGTGTTGATTTAGAAGCTGCAAAAACCAATTATCAAATAGCTGAAAAACAATTTCAAAGGCAAGAAGAGTTATATAAACAGGGTTTGAAGTCGTTAACAGATTTTGAAACTAAAAAACTAAAACTGCAAGAAACACAATCAAAATTGATAAGTGCTGAGAATAAATTATTAGCAAGTAGAAACATTCTTATCAATGCTCGGGTTGAAGTAAATTCTATAAGAAATCAATATGTAGATAAGCTTTCAAAAGCAGAATCGGATAAGTATTCAGCACTTTCTAATATGTATGATGCTGAAGCTCTTGTTACAAAGATGCAAAATCAATATATGAATTATTCTGTAAGGCAAGGGATGTATTATATTACAGCACCTCAAGATGGTTATGTAACTAAAGCTATTCGATCTGGTATTGGTGAAACACTAAAAGCTGGGGAGGAAATGGTAAGTATTATGCCTGCGAAATATGATTTAGCAGTAGAAATGTATATTGAACCATTTGATTTACCAATAGTGAGCAAAGGACAAAAAGTTCGATTTATGTTTGATGGTTGGCCTTCGGTTGTTTTCTCAGGTTGGCCTAATGCATCTTATGGAACTTTTGGAGGAAAAGTAGTAGCTATAGATAATTTTATTAGTGAAAATGGAAAATACAGAGTTTTTGTAGCTCCAGATGAAGATGATGAAACATGGCCAGAAAGCTTAAGAGTTGGTTCTGGTGCAAATGGTATGGCATTGTTAAAAGATGTGCCAATTTGGTACGAGTTATGGCGTAACTTAAATGGGTTTCCTCCAGATTATTACAAAAGTTCAGAAATTAAAAAAGCAGGCAGTAAAAAATAATTTTTACAAAAATGAAAATAAGAATAACATACCTAATTATTTTGCTAGCAAATACTATTGCTTTTACTCAGACAGAGAATACTAAAACGCTAGGGTTTAATGAATTTATTGAAATAGTTAGGTTGAATCATCCAATTGCCAAGCAAGCTGAATTAAAAGTTGAGTATGGTGAAGCCTATCTTCAAAAGTCTAGGGGGTTATTTGATCCAAAGGCATTTTCTGAAGTAGCTCAAAAGTACTTTAATGAAAATCAATATTTTAGCACAACTAATTCAGGATTAAAGATACCAACTTGGTATGGACTAGAGTTTAGTGGCGGTTATGAACAAAATCAGGGACAATATTTAAACCCGCAAAACAATAATCCTAATGCAGGTTTGTGGTATGCCGGAGTTTCTTTGTCTTTAGGGCAAGGGCTTTTTATAGACGAGAGAAGAAGTGAGTTGAGAAAAGCCCAATTATATTTAAAAGGAACACAAGCTGAGCGTCAAGCGTTGTATAATGAATTGATTTATGAGGCTGGTAAGTTTTACTGGGAGTGGTTTAACAGTTATAATACATTGTCAGTTTATCAAGACGCTGTTTTTTTTGCAAATCAACGATTCGAGGCAGTTAAACAGGGAGCTTTTTTAGGGGATAAATCTTTTATAGATACAGTTGAAGCAAGTATTCAAGTTCAAAATAGATTGCTAAATTTGCAGCAAGCTGAAATGAATTATAAAAATGCAACTGCGATGTTGTCAGTATATTTATGGGGCGAAGGAGTTATACCGCTTGAAATTGCTGAAGGTACAGTGCCATTAAAAGCAGATGAGGTTGAAAACTTAACCGTTACTGGTCAAGTTTATCTTCAAATGGATAGCATTGAACAAAATCATCCGGAATTAGTTCAATATCAGTATAAAATACAACAACTCGGAATAGAAAAAAGGTTGAAACAAGAAATGATTAAACCGAAACTAAATTTGAAATATAATGCAATTACTCAGCCGGTTGGTAATGATGTTTTTAGTAATTATAATTTAAATAATTATAAATGGGGAGTTGAATTTAGTATGCCTTTGTTTTTAAGAAAAGAAAGAGGCGATTTGAAATTGGCAAAATTAAAAATTAGTGAAACCCAGTTAGTTTATGATGCCAAAATTGCATCATTAACATTTAAAGCTAGAGCCTCAATTAATGAATTGGAAACATCATACAATCAAGCAAATTTGTATGCTCAAACAGTTACAGATTATGCTAAACTTTTAAATGGTGAAAAACAAAAGTTTGATGCTGGTGAAAGCTCATTGTTTATGGTAAATTCAAGGGAGATGGGGTATATAAATACTCAGCTTAAATTAATAGAACTTATATCGAAAAATCAAAAAGCAAAATTAGCTACTGACTATGCTTTGGGTTTATTATCTAATAATTAATAATAAAAATGGAACAAATAATTTCTTCAGATTTTAAACTTGGAATTTTAGGAGGTGGCCAATTGGGTAAAATGCTAACCTTGGCAGCAAGTAATTGGGATGTGAATACTTATGTATTAGATCCTTCAGATTCTTGTCCTTCTGCTCCAACATGTACTAAGCTTGTTGTAGGAGATTTTAATTGTTTTTCAACTGTTTATGATTTTGGTAAGAATCTAGACATGATTACTATTGAAATTGAAAATGTGAATTTAGATGCTCTTATTAAGCTAAAAAGTGAAGGTAAGAAAGTATATCCTTGTCCTAAAAAATTAGCGATAATAAAAGACAAAGGATTGCAGAAAGAGTTTTATGAGAAAAATGGTTTTCCTACATCTAAATTTCAGTTGTTTGAATCTGAAAACGAGATAAAAGATTTAGTGAAATCCGGAGCTATAAGTTTGCCTTTTGTTCAAAAATTAAGAAAAGAAGGTTATGATGGTAAAGGGGTTAAAATTGTAAAATCTCAGGATGATTTAAACGACCTTTTGGTGGGAAAATCTCTTATTGAAGATAAAGTTGAAGTATATAAAGAGCTATCTGTTATTGTTGCTAGAAGTGTTAATGGAGAGATTAAATGTTTTCCATTAGTGGAGATGGAATTTAACCCAACAGCGAACTTAGTTGAGTTTTTAATTTGTCCAGCAAATGTTGCTGATTCGGTTGAAAAGAAAGCTGAGAAATTAGCAATTGATCTTGTGGAAGCACTAGAGTATGAAGGTATTTTAGCTGTTGAAATGTTTTTGGATAAAGATGATAACATACTAATAAATGAAGTTGCACCAAGAACTCATAATAGTGGGCATCATACTATTGAGAGTATATTTACCTCGCAATATGAGCAGCAATTAAGAGCTATTTTTGGGTTTCCTTTAGGGAGTACAGAACTGAAAATTCCATCAATAATGATTAATGTTTTGGGTGAACCAAATTATGAAGGTAAAGTTCTTTATTCTGGGTTAATGAAGTGTATGGAAGTTGATGGAGCTAAATTTCATATTTATGGGAAAAAAATTACAAAACCATATCGTAAAATGGGACATATAACCATATTAGATAAGGATATTAATAAAGCCAGAGAAAAAGCAGAATTTATAAAAGAGAACTTAAAAGTAATCGCATAAAATTATAACGATGAGTAAAAAAGTAAGCATAATTATGGGGTCAGATTCTGATTTACCAATAATGAAAGATGCAGCAGATGTATTAAAAGAATTAGGAGTAGAAGCAGAGGTTACAATTGTTTCGGCACATAGAACTCCAGAGCGATTAATGGACTTTGCTAAAAATGCACATTTAAGAGGTGTTGAGGTTATTATTGCTGGTGCTGGTGGTGCTGCTCATTTGCCAGGTATGGCCGCATCGTTTTCTCCTTTACCAGTTATAGGGGTGCCAATCAAGTCAAGTAATTCAATTGATGGGTGGGATTCTGTATTGTCAATTTTACAAATGCCAGGTGGAGTTCCAGTAGCTACAGTTGCTTTAAATGGAGCGAAAAACGCTGGAATATTAGCTGCTCAAATTTTAGGTGTTGCTGATGAGAAGATTAGAGCCAATATTATTGAGTATAAAGCAAACTTAACCAATCAGGTGCAAGCTAAAATTGATGTGCTTGAAAAAGATGGTTATGAGAACTATAAAAAATAGAAATTATGGTATTACTTCATGTTGTCTCAAATGATGAAAATCAAGCCAATGAAATAGTTGACTTTTTAACAAAAGATAAACTAATACTTGAAGCCGTAATTCTTGAGAAAGTAAAAGTAAGAAGAAGGAATGCTGCTGGAGAACTAGATACTTTTAATCAAATTATGATTATGGCTAAGACTAAAGCTTTATTGTTTAATCATATTGCTGATTTGTTGAAGAAAAAATACTCATCAAATATGCCTTCAATCTATTCTTTACCTATTGTAAATATGGACTGGGATCAAGTAAATGAATTGGTTAAGGAAACGGCTAAAATTTAATCGTTATTCAACATACATCTTTTTAGCTAGCTTAATTCTTTAATAACTAACTTTGCAAAACATTAAAAATTATTGTTTTGGCAAATTTTGAAGAATTAGGGGTAAGAAAAGATTTTATTAAAGGTTTAAATGAGTTAAACATCATTGAACCCACCGAAATACAAACAGAAGTTATTCCATTATTGTTGGAAACCAATACTGATTTGGTTGGACAAGCACAAACTGGTACAGGTAAAACTGCTGCCTATGGTTTACCCTTATTACATAAAATTGATTCTAAGAAAAAAGTTGTGCAAGGTTTAATTCTTTGTCCTACACGTGAACTAGGACAGCAGGTAGCTAAACAACTTTTTAAGTTTACCAAATACACTGATAAAATCTTTACTGAAGCCGTTTATGGTGGTGCTAAAATCGAGATGCAAATTGCTAATTTAAAGCGACCGACTCATATTATTGTAGCTACTCCAGGTCGATTAATTGACTTAATAAACAAAAATGCAGTTGACATTAGTAATGTTAAAACTGTTGTGTTGGACGAGGCGGATGAAATGTTGAGCATGGGGTTTAAAAAGGAACTGGATGAAATTTTAAAACATGCAAAAAAAGCAGAGAATAAATGGTTGTTTTCGGCAACAATGCCTCACGGAATTAAAGAAATTGTAAATACACATATGGCTGAAGATGCTCACCGAATTGAAGTGAGTGCAGATAAGGTGGTGAATAAAAAAATTGAACACCAATATTTAATATGTGACGATTTGGATAAACTACAAGTTTTGTTGCAGTTTATAAGAACCCAAAAAGACAACAGAGGAGTAATATTTTGTAAAACAAAAGCAGCGACTCAAAAATTAGCAAAACAATTAATTGCCAAAAATATTTCTGCTGATGCTATACATGGCGATTTGCTGCAAAAAGAAAGAGATAAAGTAATGCGAGCTTTTAAAAATGAAAGCTTACAAATATTAATTGCAACCGATTTGGCTGCGCGTGGAATTGATATAGAAGCATTGTCTTTTGTTGTTCATTACCAATTGCCTGACCAAGAAGAATATTATACTCACCGAAGTGGGAGAACTGCAAGAGCTGGAAAAGAAGGGATTTCTTTAGCTATTGTAAACGCTGTTGAATTAAAGCAGTTACGCTATTTCGAAAAAGCGTTAAAAATCACTTTCAATCAAGTTAGGCAGGTTTAATTTATTATGGAATACACTGATATATTAGTTAACATTCGAAAAATATTACGCTCAATTAACCTTGAAAGTAAGCGTGTGCAAAAAGAATATGGTATTAGTATTCCACAGTATTTATGTTTAAATTATTTAAATCAGCAAACTGAATACAAATCTACATCAACAGAAATAAAAAAGTATTTAAACTTAAATGCAAGTACAGTTACGGGCATTATTTCAAGACTTGAGTCGAAAGGCTTTATTGCTAAACTACCTAATCAAGGAGATAAGCGTTCTACATTTATCTATTTAACAGCACTAGGAGAAAAAACAGTCAATTCAATTCCTGCTTTATTGCATGAAAAACTTTCTGATAAACTTAAAAAACTTCCACAAAGTGATTTATCTAAAGTGCAAAATTCATTAGAGTTACTTGTTCAATTTATGGAAGTAGAGGGTGTTGATGCTTCGCCTTTAATTACTCCCGACGGTAAAATCAATTTTGATTAAGTATCCTTCTATTTTTTATTCCAATTTATTATTGATAATTTTGTTTCAGTAGAAACTAAATTGTTTTTATTAGTAATCAATTTTATGTAATTCGCTTATTTTATTTAAGATAATAAGTAAATATTACAGGTTAAATCAATTTTTTAATTAATAAGTAGTCAAAATTTAAAATATATTTAAATAGTTTCTATAGAAACTAAAAGATTATGCACATCATAGATATTATCATTTTTATAGTATACATGCTCCTAATGTTAGGAGTTGGTTTTTTCTTTTATAAAAAAAATACATCTATTGAAGATTACTTTGTAGGTGGAAGATCGATAGGAAGTTTTCATATAGGATTATCAGTTGTTGCTACTGATGTTGGAGGTGGGTTTTCAATTGGGTTAGGAGGCTTAGGTTTTACGATGGGATTATCTGGTTCTTGGATGTTGTTTACAGGGTTAATTGGAGCATGGTTAAGTGCCGTTTTTCTTATTCCTAAGGTAAGTAGGTTGTCTAATAAAATTAGTTTATTCACTTTCCCTCAAATATTTAAGGCTTTTTATGGAAACAACACAGCAATGTTAGCAGCCATTATTTCTATTATAGGTTATATTGGGTTTACCAGTTCACAAATTTTAGCTGGAGCTAAATTGGCTTCCGCTACTTTCGATGGTTTTTCATTTACTCAAGTTTTAATAGCAATGGGTGTTTTAACTGTTGTATATACCGCTATCGGAGGTTTGAAAGCAGTTATTTTTACCGACACAATACAGTGGATTATATTAATGGTAGGGCTATTGTTTATAGGAGTGCCAGTTGCATACTACAAAATAGGAGGATATGATGTAATTGTAAATACCTTGCCAAAAGAATTTTTAAGTTTCACTAATTTATCATGGCAAACAGCTGTTAATTGGGCGATAACTATTATTCCTATTTGGTTTGTTGGAATGACATTATATCAACGAATATTTGCTTGTAGAAGTAAACGGGAAGCACAAAGAGCATGGTTTATAGCAGGATTATTTGAATGGCCAATAATGGCACTTTTAGGAGTAGTTCTAGGTATGTTTTCTAGAGTAGCTATGGAGCAAGGAATGCTATCTGTAGGTTCTGAAATTGATGCTGAATTAGGATTGCCATTATTACTTAAAAATGTATTGCCTATTGGTGTTGTTGGTTTGTTAATGTCAGCTTATTTTTCAGCTATTATGTCAACAGCTGATAGTTGTTTAATGGCAGCTTCTGGAAATATTGTAACGGATGTAATTAAGCGGTTTTTTATTGTTTCAGATAAAGCCACATTAAGATTGTCTCAAATAACCACACTTTTAGCAGGTATGCTGGCGATATACATTTCATTACAAATGCAAAATGTGTTAGAGTTAATGTTATTGTCTTATTCTTTTATGGTTTCAGGATTGTTTATACCTATTCTAGGAGCGCTTTTTTGGGATAGGAGCAGTGCAACAGGAGCTTTTTCAGCTATGTTGGGCGGTGGAGCTTTAACAGCATTCTTGATTGTTATGAAAATAGAAATGCCTTTTGGATTGGACCCTAATTTTTATGGAATTCTCTCTTCAGTTATTCTTTTTGTAGTATTAAGTTATGTGTTCCCAAATAAGGCAAATCATGTTAAAATTTTAATCTAAAAATTATAAAAGATGATAGATAGTAAAGAAAATGTTACAATTACTCATAAGTTGATTAATAAAAAATCTGGAAAAATTGAATTAATTAAGAATGGGGAAATAGCCGCTTTTTTACACAAGCACCTTGAGGAATATGGAGATTCTATTGATGATATTCAAAAAGCAATAGACTATATTTTTGATAAAGTAGGAGGTTATGTATTGGTACAATTTATTGCTCAAGAAATTTCGGGAGTAGTAGTTGTAAATGAAACAGGAATGTCAGGGTATATTCCAGAAAATATCTTAGTATATATAGCCATGAATAAGAAGTTTAGAGGTAAAGGGTATGGGAAGTTGTTAATGAAAAATGCTATTAAAGTTAGTGAAGGAGACATCGCTTTACATGTTGAAAAAGATAATCCCGCCAGATTTTTATATGAAAGATTAGGGTTTAGAAATCCTTATTTGGAAATGAGATTAAAAAAATAATAATGGATATAGAGCCTTTTATTGAATATAGAAAATACTTACACCAAAATCCTGAATTGTCAAATGACGAAAAGGAGACATCGAAATACATTCAACAACAACTTAAAGAAATTTGTCCTAGTGTTGAAATTCATCAAGTAGCTGAAAATGGAGTTCTAGCTATTTTTAAAGGAGAAAAAATAGGGAATCATGTAATGTATCGTTGTGAATTAGATGCATTACCTATTGATGAGCAAAATACTTTTAAACACAAATCAAAAAAGAAAGGAGTTGCTCATAAATGTGGGCACGATGGACATATGGCAATTATGCTAGCTTTTGCATCGTATATAGCCCAAAATAAACTAAAAAAAGGAATGGTTTCTTTGCTTTTTCAACCATCAGAAGAAAATGGAGAGGGAGCAAAACGGGTAATTGAAGATAAAGAGTTTAAAAAATACTGTACCCCTGATTATGTATTTGCCTTACATAATGTTCCTGGATATGAAGAGAGTGCGGTAGTAATTAAATCAGGAACATTTACACCTTCGGTAATTAGTGCTAAAATTAAGTTGATTGGAAAAACTGCACATGCAGCTGAACCTGAAAATGGAATTAACTCAGTTTATGCTATTGCAGAATTGATAAAACGAATTAAAAGTTTAGAAGTAAACGATGCTGATTCATTAAAAATTATTACACCAATTTTTGTGAAAGTAGGGTCAGAATCTTACGGTGTTGCTGCCGGAAATGGAGAGATTGGTTTAACATTTCGAACTTCAACCAATACAATGATGGAAAAGTTAAAGGAGAACTTTTTAAATGTATTAATGGAAGAGGTTCAACAGCACAAGTTATCATACGAAATAGAATGGTTACAAGAGTTTCAGTCAGTAGAAAATGATAATAGAGCTATAGATCTTATTCAGAAAGCAGCAATTGATGCTCAATTAAGTTCAGTAATAAAAGAAAAACCTTTTAAATGGGGCGAGGATTTTGGTTTGTTTACTCAAAAGTTCTCAGGAGCTATGTTTGCACTAGGAGCAGGAAAAGATTCTCCTGCTTTGCACAATCCTGATTATGATTTTCCAGATGCGTTAATTTCATCAGGAAGCAAAATGTTTATTAAAATATTAGAACAACTACAGTAATGTTTCATACCTCATATATCGAAATTAGTAAAAGTGCACTTAAAGCTAATATATCATTTATCAATGATGTAATTGGAGAAAATTGCGAATTAATATCTGTAGTTAAAGGCAATGCCTACGGACATGGATTAAATTACTATGTTCCTTTAGCTTATGAGTGTGGACTGAGAAGTTTTGCTGTTTTTAGTGCTTTTGAAGCTAGAAAAGTATTAGATACTCAACTTGATTACAAAAGATTAATTATAATGGGGGATTTAGGAGATGAAGATATTCCTTGGGCAATTGAAAACAATATTGAATTTTTTGTTTTTGAAATGGATCGTTTAAAAGCAGCAACAGAAGCAGCTAAACGGTTAAAAATAAAAGCTAAAGTTCATATAGAAATAGAAACAGGATTAAATAGAACAGGCTTTTCCTCTAAAGAATTAAAAAGAGTTGTAGATGTTATTAATGTCAATCAAAATGATTTGTTAATCGAAGGTGTTTGTAGTCATCTAGGTGGTGCAGAAAATATTTCAAACTACCTTAGAATTAAAAAGCAGATATCTAGTTTTAATAGACAAATAAAATGGTTGAATAAAAAGGAAGTTCCTTTTATAAAATTGCATTTAGCATGTTCTGCAGCTATTATTAATTATCCTAAAACAATACTAGATATGGCTAGGGTAGGT
Source organism: Vicingus serpentipes (assembly GCF_007993035.1). NCBI lineage: Bacteria > Pseudomonadati > Bacteroidota > Flavobacteriia > Flavobacteriales > Vicingaceae > Vicingus > Vicingus serpentipes. The sequence goes on along the minus strand of NZ_VOOS01000001.1, from coordinate 606,147 downwards.
ATAATGCAATATGGTTTTTGGCCAAGTAAAGAAGTAAAGATGGCTTATTTAGCAAAAAACAAGAAAGTAGATGACCCATTAAAAAGAGTTATTTCTTGGAAAAGCAAGGTGATGAGTGTTAAGCAAGTGTCTGTCGGAGAATTTATTGGTTATGGAAATGTTGCAATGGCTGAAACTGATATGAAGGTTGTAACTGTTCCTGTAGGTTATGCTCACGGATTTAGTCGTTCGTTAAGTAATCAAGGGAGGGTTTTAATTGCTGGGTTAAGACTAAATATAATCGGAATGGTAAACATGAATATGATTATTGTAGATGCAACTAACTTGCCCGATGTTAAAAAAGGAGATGAAGTAGTTCTGATAGGAAATCAGGGTGAGCAAAGTATTTCTGTATCATCATTTAGTGATTTGAGTGATCAGTTAAATTATGAGTTACTCACCAGATTGCCTCACGATATACCCAGAATAATAACAAAATAAATTATGGCTTTTATAGAACTATATAAAGATAAATTAAAACACAATTATCAGTTTTTAGATACGCTTTTAAAGAAGAATGGAAAAGAGTGGGCAGTAGTTTCTAAATTACTGTGTGGTAATAAAATTTACATTAAAGAGCTAATTGATTTAGGAGCTCGTGAAATTTGTGATTCTAGGGTAAGCAATTTAAAAGTAGTAAAGCAAATTAATCCTAATGTAGAAACTGTATATATAAAACCACCAGCAAAACGTAGCATTAAAAATATAGTAAAATATGCCGATGCAAGTTTTAATACTGAGTTTGAAACCATAAAACTATTATCTGAAGAGGCATTAAAACAAGGGAAAATTCATAGAGTGATAATCATGATAGAAATGGGTGATTTACGTGAAGGTGTAATGGGAGATGATTTGCTTGACTTTTATGAGCAAATATTTAAGTTAAAAGGCATTCAAGTTACAGGAATAGGTACTAATTTAAATTGCTTGAATGGGGTACTTCCTTCGCATGATAAATTAATTCAACTATCACTTTATGAACAGTTAATCGAAACTAAGTTTAATAGAAAAATACCATGGGTTACAGGTGGAACGTCTATCACTTTGCCTATGCTAAAAAAGAATCAGATTCCGAAAGGAATAAATCATTTTAGAATTGGTGAAACACTATTTTTTGGAAATGATTTATTAGAAAATATCCCGTTTAAAGGGATGAGGCAAGATGTAATAAAATTGTTTGCAGAGATTATTGAAATAACTGAAAAACCAAAAGTTCCGGTGGGCGAGTTGGCAGAAAACCCTTCAGGAGATTTGTTTGAGGTGGATGATAGTGATTATGGAGAAATGTCTTATCGAGCAATTATTGATATTGGATTGTTAGATATTACCACCGATTTTTTAATTCCAGAAGATGGCCAAATTTCAATAATAGGAGCTAGTTCAGATATGTTAATTCTTGATTTAGGAAAAAGCTATAAAAAATATAAAGTAGGAGATCTTATCTCATTTCGATTAAAATATATGGGAGCATTAAGTTTATTTAATTCCGATTATATTGAAAAAAGATTAGTTTAATTATAAAAGCTTTAACATTTACTTTTAATTAGGTTTGACAGATTTTATTCTGCTGATTAGAGAAGTTATTTGAAATTCATAAGTTTGTTAATGTCAATTAATGAATATAAAATGAAAAAAATAAAGTTATCATCGTTTATAGCTTTTGTTTTAATTGGAGTCTTAATCTTAGCTTCAAGTTCAATTTCGCTTTGTCAAAAAATAGAACTCCCACTAGAAAAGAACTATAAGGTAGGGAAAGAAGTGGAAATTAAACATTTAGGTAAAACATCTATTGAATCTTCTGATTATGATAAGCACATAAAAATAACGGATAAAGAAGTTTTAATTACTGAGAATAATAAAATTATTCATCGTTATAAAGTCATGAAAAAAGAGATAGCTTCAGGAAACACTGTACTAACTACCGTTATTGATGATCGTTCTATTTTTAAGGTTTGGATATATCCATGTGATTGTTTAGTAAGAATAAAGAATTCCAAATGGGAATTTAAATATAAAGTTCTAGATAAATAATACGGATAATTCTAATATCAAAAATATTGATAGATTAGGATTCTTTATTTTCTTTTTTTTCAATTCAAATCTAATAAAGCATTAAGCTTATTCATATCGAAAGGAGATTAGTTTAGTAGGTTTAAATTTTATAAGGTCCGAATCTTTTAACAATTGCATTGGTTCTATAGTTAAAAATTTCGTTTAGTTTACCTTTTATAATAATGCTGTTTGCAATTGCACCTAGTATTCCAAATGGAGGAGAATAACTAACAATATCTGTCATTAAAACACCATAAGGTAAGGGTTCGATAATGTGTTGGTGATGCCATAGCTTATATGGTCCTATTCTTTGCTCATCTACAAAATAGGCTTTGTCTTTTACTTGCGATATTTCGGTAACCCAGGTAGTTTTAATACCCAATAAAGGACTTACTTTATAGCTGATAATTAATCCTGGATACATTTTTTTAGGAGTATTTTCAGAAGTAATATCAAATCCCATATAGTCTGGAGTAATTTCTTTAAGGTTGGCTGGAGAAGAGATGAAATCCCATATTTCGTCAACCGAAGCATTTACTTTCTGTGTTTTTGTAAACTGATAAAACGCCATATTAAACTTGAGTTAATTGATTCATTTGTTTTAATATTTCTTCGGCTTCAGCATATTTTTGATCACTTAGCTGTCTGTTGTAAGTTGATAATTTGTAAGCCTCATTTAAAAGCTTTTTATATTCTATATTCAACTTTTCAGTTACTGTTTTTTTCTTAAAAAAATTTAGCATAATTTTTAGTTTAGTAAGGATTTGAAATTATTTATTTTAATCTCATCGGCTTTTAATGAGTGCATAAGATTGTATAGTCCAAAAAGTGTTCTATTGATGTAGATAAAGTGTTTAGAACCTCTATTTCCGTTATACTTTTTAAGCTCTACATTTTGAGCATATTTTTTTCCTATATCTGCTATAGCATTAAAATATTCAGCATCTGAGAAGTTAAATTGGTCCGACTGAAATGGTAGGGTAAAATGAGTTAATAATTCGTGAAACATTTTGGTGAAAAAACTTGCTTCAATTTCATTGTCATCTTTTCTAATTATTTCTAGTTTTTTAAGCCTGATATCAAATTCTTCAATACAGTTTAATATTAACGGATTTGTTAAATCGAAATAGGGATTATAAAATTCCATTGGAATAGCTTTCATACATCCAAAATCGATAGCAATAAGCTCATTTTTTTCAGAGACTAAAAAGTTTCCTGGGTGCGGGTCGGCATGTACTTTAAAAAGCCCATGCAATTGAAACATGTAAAAATCCCATAGTGTTTGTCCAATCTCATTTCTTTTTTGTTGATTGGTTTCTGCTTTAACATATTCTGAAAGGTGTTTGCCTTCCATCCAATCCATAGTGATTATTCGTTCGCAAGAAAATTCTTTATAATAAGTTGGGAAAATTAGGTTCTTAATGTTTTTACATTGGTTAGATAGGTTAATACTCTCTTCAATTTCTAGAGTATAATTCGTTTCTTCAATTAACTTGTTTTCAACTTCTTTAAAATATTTATCTGAGTCTTTTCCTTTGATATTGAACATTTTTAAAGCAATAGGTTTAACCAATGCTAAATCAGAACTTATGCTATCAGCAACTCCAGGATATTGAATTTTTACCGCTAATTTTTTGTCGTTTGTTTTAGCTTGATGCACCTGACCTATGCTAGCTGCGTTAGTGGCATTAGAATTAAATTCAGTAAATATTTCTTTAGGTGTTTTTCCAAAATAAGTTTTAAAAGTTTTATTTACTAAAGGTGCTGATAAAGGAGGAACAGAAAACTGTGATAACGAAAATTTGTCTCCATAAGCTTCCGGTAAAATATTGTTTTCCATGCTTAACATTTGCGCTACTTTTAGAGCACTTCCTTTAAGCTGTTTTAAACCATCATAAATGTCGGAAGCATTAGATTGATGCAAGTTTGATAAAGCTTCACTTTCTGAAGATAATAGTTTATCTCCATAAAACTTTAAGTAGTTTACACCAACTTTAGCACCAGTTTGTAAAATTTTTGATGCACGCTGTATTTTTGTGGTGGGTATTTTATCTATCGTTTCCATCTACATTGAAAAATGTGTCTTTTCTTTTATTAAAAACTTACCCAAATCAATAATGTGCTTAAGAGGATTGTTTTCTATGATGTTAAATCCGGTGGTTATTGATTTTTCGATTAATACATCTGTTTTTTCAAAATTTGCTGATTCATCTTCAAGCCAAAAATTTAAGATAAAAAGAAATTGGGCCCAAGATATTTTAGCTACTCCTTTTTCTTTGTAGGCTTCAATTTTTTCGATTTTTAAATCGGGTAGTTTAATAGATAAAGTATCAATGTATTCTTCAAATTTCCCATTAAAATCGGCTAATTGCTTGTAGTTCTTAAGCTGATTTTTATCTTCAGTTAAAACAAACGCTATGTAACTTCGGTTAGCCTTAAACAATTCAAAAATGGTGTAATAAAAACTGATTAGTTTTGATTTAGCATCATAATTACCATAATCTTCATCTTTATGCAATAATTCTGTGGTAAAATTAAAAAATTGAGTAAAAACCTGTTTTTGAAGAGATGAAAATGAACCAAAATGGGTGTAAAATTCTTTTTCTGTTATACCAATTGATTTAGTAAAACTATGTATGCTTTCTGGTTGCTTGTTATGCTCAAGGACATAATTCATATAATTCGAAATCAAGCTTGATTCGGTGGATGTTTTCTTTTTAGCCATTTCATTTAAATTTTATATAAAAGTACTTATTATTGTTTAATGTTTTTTAAAAAATATTAAACAATAATAAATTCTATTAATGATTAGGCAATGTGAATTCTGAAACTAGATTAACATATAAATAACCAAAACTAGTAATAGTGATGCAGCAATTATTGAAGGGAATATGGCTTGATTAACCCATTTTTTGTCTTTTGCAGTTCTAATTATTTTTTGCTTTGTTTTTATTTTATGTGCTATATCTCCATTTTTATAGTGAATTTTTAATTCAGTATTGTTACCTAATTCATGCATCATCGCTAACTTATGATCGGATGAAATAACAAAAGTTTCTGTATTAGGACTCAATTTATTGATCTCCTTTACGATTAACGCACCATTCTTAGCATTAGGATCTTGACTGTTTAGATGAAAATCAATTATAGCTAAATCAGGTTGTAAGTTGAAATAAAGTAAAGCTTCTTCTCCTTTTTTGAAAGTATAAATTTTAAAATTAGGGTTTTTCATAAGCTCTTCTTTAAGCATCAATAAATAGAAAGGATCATCATCAATAAGGAATATAATTAACTTATTCGCTTTATTTCTTTCGATGAAATTTATCATCCCGTGATAATCTTGAAATACTGTATCTTTTTTCATAGGTATTAATTTTTTTTCCTTTGAATAGAATAACGTGCCAACATCCTTTTTTTGTTTAATGTATTGTAAGTTAATGTTTTATGGGAAAGGGCTAAAGTATGTTTATTCCTGTTTTGGGAATTTACTTCCCTTTTATGGAAATAAATATTTTATACCCTCGTCTAAAATATGGAAATATCCCATAATGAAACATTTATTGAAATCTATCGTTTATGTTATTGTAAATTAAAACTATTAAGATTGGAAGGATTTAAAATATTTATTGCAGAGGATGATGTTTGGTACAGTGAAATACTTCGCTACCATCTAGAGTTAAACCCAGATTTTGAGGTTAGAACCTTTGATTCTGGAAAAAAATTAAAAGCAGCATTACACTTAAAGCCAAACGTGGTTACATTGGATTATTCTTTACCTGATACAAATGGTAAAGAATTACTTGCATACATAAAAAGCGAGTCTCCAGATACCCAAGTGGTAATTATATCTGGTCAAGAAGACATAAGTACTGCTGTAGATCTTTTAAAAGAAGGCGCATATGACTATTTGGTAAAAGATGATGATACTAAAGATAGAATATGGAAAACAATTTTGCATATCAATGAAAATGTATCTTTAAAAGATGAGATTAATATTTTAAAATCAGAAGTTGAAAAGAAGTATGATTTTTCTAAAACTATTAAAGGTAATAGTCC